>JAFZNK010000187.1 GCA_017550965.1 Thermoguttaceae bacterium | reverse complement strand
GTCGACAATATCCTCTACGATTTCGGTATTCTTGAAAAGAACGCGGCGCAGGAAAAAGGCGAACATCTCTTCTATATTGAAAACGTAGGCGACGAGCCGCTGACCCTCGCCGACGGCGGCAAGGCGTGCTTCTGCACCGAATTCACGATCTCGAAATCCTCCGTTAAGCCCGGGGATAAGGCGACCATTACCTTTAAGTGGGACGCCGCGCGCTCAGGCGGAGTCTTTAATCAAGGCGTTCGCGTCCTAACGAACGACCCGAAAATGAAGGAAGTGAGATTCTACGTCAAGGGACTCTATACCTCGCCGATTATCAGCGATCCGTCCGAACTACTCTTCTCCTCCGTCTCGACCGGCGCGACGACCGCGCGACCCTTCAGAATTATGGGGTTCGAAAAGAACGAGGACGGGTCCGCCATGGATCTGCAAATTAACGAAATCGAACTTACCGATTCCGAACATTTCCAGGTCGAAATTGAAAAGGACGATATCGCCAATCTAACCCCGGAAGACCACGCCAATAAGCTCCACGCGGAAGCGACTAATCTCTTTAAGGGCGTTCTCACAATGAAGCCGGGCATGCCGCAAGGCGCGTTCCAAGAGATCCTGCGACTGCGCGTCAATAGCGAGAAGACGCCGATCTTTGAGATTCCGATTCGCGGGCAGGTCATTAGCAGCGCGATTAAAGTCGTCGGACCTATGTACGACGATAAAATCGACGGCGCGCTCAAACTGGACAACGTCAAACAGGAAACTGGCAAGGCGACGACCTTGCGCATTACCGTCCTCGAAGCGATTCCGGCAAACGCCGAAACGATCTTCGTTAAGAAAGTTCAGCCGGAATGGATCAAGGTCGATCTGACCTACCCGCCCGAGGAACTGCAGAAAGCCTCGCCGATACGACTCGTCGAAGCCAACGTACAAATCCCGCCGGGAGCCCCGCTAGGCGCCTTTATGGGGCCGGGAAAAGACCAGCTCGGAGAGATCGTCTTCTCGATCGGCGCCACGCCGGAAACGTCGCAAGAGCTCATTATACCCGTGCGATTCGCCGTCGCGCCGTAACGGTGAAAACGACCGTTCCGCGTTGAAGAAAACTCGCAATCCTATCGTCGCCTCCCGCGCTGCGATAGGATTGCGTCTTTTTTTGGCGGCGATTCCTTCAACGCACGACTTCGGCGCGTCCGCAGGTTATTTATTGGGGAAATCGTAACGCTAGCGCCATACGACCGGCGAAAACAAAGCCCCCCTTTTTTCTCAAAAAACCCCGAAAACGCACTGCCGAACCCTTCAGCTTTTCCCATTTAACGTTAAAATAGAAGTGATTGCGCCGTGCGATTATTGAAACCTCGCATGGCAAAAGGTTGGTTTAGTATAGCATTTACAGTCAAACCGCGCCCACGCGCCGGTAATACCAGTTTAGAGCGCTCATATGGAAAACTCTGAAGACAAAAAAGTCGACGTCGTCGCTGAAGAAAACACGCAACCTCAAGACGCCGACCAAGCGCAAACGCCCGCGACTGAAAACGCGGACGCGAACTCTACTTCCACCCCCATTCAGACGATCGACGCCATTAATTCCGGCGCCGCCGTCGTTACTGCCGATCTCATTGAAGCGCGTATTCGCGAAGCCGCAAGTAAGCGCGGCGACTCCGAAGGCAAGCGACCCGGCGCCGCGCCCCTCGCCGACAAGCTCCGTCAGGCGAACGGTCGCGCCGAAAATCGTCAGCGACCCGCGCGACCGCCTCGAAATCGCGAAAACGCCGAAGGCGAATCCGAAGGCGAGGAGCGACCGCAGCGTCGCGCGCCCAAGGTCGTCGTGCCGAGAATGGCCCCGACTACCTCCGTTCAGGTCCCCAATCGACGCGAAGCGCTCTCCGGCGAGCTCGCGGAAGAGTTCGAAAATATCAGTCTCGACGGCGACGCGCTCGAATCCCTCATCTCCGAGACGAGCGCGATTGCGTCCGCGGACCAGCTCGAAGAGGGCGCCAAGGTCAACTGCCGCATTGTGAGCATTCACTTGGAATCCGTCTTTATCGACGTCGGCGCGCGCGAACAGGGCGTTATTCCCCTCAAGCAGTTCCCCGACGACTATACCCTCGAAATCGGCCATACCTTCGAGGGCGTTATTACGAAATTCAACTCTGCGGACGGCGTCTATGAAGTCTCGCTCCCGCTCGCGGCGGCGGAGTCCGGC
>JAFZNK010000186.1 GCA_017550965.1 Thermoguttaceae bacterium | reverse complement strand
CTTAATAAAGTCGGCGGTCGCCTTACCGCCGGCGTTGATCGACTGCGCGTCGGCAAGCGCGAGCTGGAGCGTCGCGTACGCCTTGTACCATTCGACTTCGGCGGCGACGCGCGGCTTGCGATCAGGGTCGATTTCATTCTCTTTGAGCGCGTTGAGGCGTTCGAGCGCGTTTTCATACTCGCCGATTTCAATTTCAACGCGCGCGGCGTCGAGATTAATCGGGGCGCCGTCGAGCATAATCCACAAGACGCGTTCCGCCGGAATGACGCCGTCCTCGGGCGCGCCTTCCGGTCGTTTGGCGTCGTCGATCTGGAAGGTCAGTTCGTCCTCCGTCATTGACGTCAGCTTTCCTTCGAGGTCGCGCTCCTCGAACTCCCTGGTTTCCGTTCGCACGACGTATCGCGCGCGATCGGCGGTCTCGGCGCGTTGGAGCATGGCGCCGAATATCGTTATTATGGTCGCGACGACGACGGCGAGTCGCGCGCGACGCGCGTTTTCAATTCTCTTCATACGATTCTATTCCTAGCCTGCGGCGCTACGATCCGCTATTTTTTCCCTTTGAGTCCATCGGGCGCGACGCCGCGCAACTTCTGAAATTCGCGGCACGCGCGATCGAAATAGGCGAAGGAGGCGGTCCCGCCCATGCCCGGACGCGTCTGATAAAGTCGTTTAATATCCTCCTCCGCGTCCTGCGCCTGACGTTTGCGCTCCTCGACGTCCTTAATACTGCGAACGTACAGGTAGCGCGACCGCGTCTTGCCGCGATACGCCTCGAAATACAGTTCCTTGTAGCGATCGCCCTTGTCGATCATCGGCATGAGGCGCTTAATGATACCGTTCCAGCCCCAGACGAGCTTACCGCCCTGCTTGCCGGCGCCGTCCCCCGCGATCGCTTTAACGTAATTCTGCGGATCGCGCGCCCCCCACGCGTGCAGGAGTCGCGCCGCCTCTTGCTGGACGTCGAGATTATCCGGCGACTTCGTTAGGAGCGCCTGAAGTCCCTTGTACGCGCGCTCGTACCGCTGCGCGTGACGGTCGCATTCGCAGACGCTCAGCAGCGCGCTCGAAAGCGCCGAGTCGCTCGGCGCGAAGCCCGGTTGCGACTGACAACGTTTCGCAATCTCCATGAAGAGAGCGCGCGCCTTGTCAAGGTACGAAACCGCTTTCGGCGTCGGTTTCGTCTTCGGATCGGAAAGCCCGCGACCGAGCGCGAGGAACGAGTCGGCTATCCAGCGCGACGCCGCGTAGCTGTTGTTCTCGCCCAGTCGTTTCGACGCCTCGTCCAGGAAGAGTTCGAATCCTTCCGCCGCCTTCTGCATCTCCTCGCGCTTCTCCTCAGAATCGCTCGCGCGCAACGCGCGAAGTCGCTCTTCGAAACGCTTGCCGATCGCCAAGTAGACGCCGGAGAGCTTCGCGGCGTTTTCCGGCGACTTTTCCGCAATGGCGTCGAGTTGCGCCATTGTCTTCTCCGCCTCCTCGAGGCGTTCGACGTTCGTCGTTAGGAGCCGCAACTGCAACGCGAGAACCGCCATTTGAAAGGAGTCGTTGACGAAAGCGAGCGCGGCGGGCGGTTCGCCTTCGGCGTTTCGCACGCGTTCGCAGACTTTAACCGCGCCGATCGTCGGGTGCGTCAGCCACTTTTCCGCGTTGGCGAAGTCGTCCTTTTCAACGTACGTCTGCGCGAGGAGGTAGGTCGCGAAGATAGCCGGCGCGTCGTCTTCGCTAGCGCCAGCCTTCACTTTACGTTCGAGCCCGGCGAGGAGATTGGTCTGCGCGCCGTCGAGGAGCTCGTCGAGATTCGTTTGCTCGTCCTCCGTTTCGTCGTCTTCCTCGTCGTCGATCGCGTCGCGACGCGCGCTCCACGCCGTCCAGTACGCCTGACCAACTTTGAGTTCGG
>JAFZNK010000185.1 GCA_017550965.1 Thermoguttaceae bacterium | reverse complement strand
TCTGATCCCATTCGGGGTGGCCGGGCCAGCAACACGTGTCGGAACGCCAAAGCGGAACGGAAATCTAGATTGTTTCCAGATCGATGCGGCGACCGCCGGACGCGCAGTTGTCGATCCAGAGGCCGGGGTTCTCGGACAGGAATCGATTCCACATTTCGTAATGTCCTTCGACGTAACGAATTTCGGTCATTCCCTGTCGATTCGGCTCGTCGGCGTCGCGCCAGTACGGAAGCGGATCGAGATTGAAGTCGTTGCGATAGACGCCAAGTTTGAATTTTTTGATCAAGCCCAGCAGATGATTCGTCAGAAACTCGCGCGCTTCCGGATCGTTGAGTTTATACAAACCGCCCTTCTCTCCCCCGAAGACGTATTCCGGACGCTCGTTAGCGATATCGGAGTCGGCGGCGTCGCGTTCCGGCTCGAACCAGAGAAAGAAGCGAAGTCCCAACTGTTCGAGCGCGTCGCCGAGTTCTTCCACGCCGTTCGGGAAAAATTCCGGGGCCGAACGCCAGTTCCCCACGCCGTTCGGGAACCCGAGAGGGAACCACGCCGCGTCGAACCAGTACGCGGAGCCGCCGATTTCTTTAAGTTTCTTCGCGGACTCGATTTGAGCGGAACACATTTCCCAGCCCGGTCGTTTGCGATAATAACGGTCGAAACATTGCGCGATCTGTTCCATCTTCACGGGCGCGCCGTCGACCTTTGGCGCGTATTCGAACATCAACAACCGTCGGAAAAGAACTTGCGCCGAGATTCGATCGGAACGCCACGGCATGATCAGAATTCGCGGCGAGCGAATTTCTTCGTTCGGATAGAGAATCGTCGCAATCTTTTCCATACCGGCGGTTACGTTCGTTTGAGAAACCGCGGAATCCACGTTTTCAAAAGAAGCGCGCCATTGCCCGGACCAACCGATCGCGAAAAACACGCCCTCCGACTGTTCGGAATCGAGGTATTGTTTAGACGTTAAATTCCAAAACGGGAACGTTCCGTTCGAAGGCCGCCCCCCTGCGGGCGCAAATTCGCGCGTTTGACCCGGCGCGATCGCTTCGACGATCGGGAACCACGATTTCTCGTTGCAGAAGTCGCCGTTGAGCGTGTGAAGCGCAAGATCCTTATGTTCAAAACCGTAATCGAACGCGGCGTCCAGAACCAGAACGTCTTCGATAAGCCCCGAATTTTCAGAACCTTCGTTTTTGAAGTTCAAGACCCAGTCGGCGGCGGCGAATTTCTCAAATCGGCGAACCGTCGCGGAAACGGTCAATTTCGTCTCCGGGTCCGTCCACGAGTAGACGTCGCGTTCCGCGTCGATCTTCTTCGCGCTAAACGTCCATGAATCAAGGAATTCGCGCGACGACTTGCCGTTGTATTTAAACGAGAACGGAACGTCCGTATGGAATCGGGAAATCAGGCACGTATCGACGATATCGTAGACTTTTCCGTCGGCGGTCGTCGCGGTCGGTTCGAGCCAGTTCGCCTGATCGCAGGACGGCCCGTCGTCGCCGACGTCGACAAGCAACGTAAATTCGGAAACGGCGGGCTCAAATTTAACGTTAACGTCGATCGCCGGCTCGCCTTTCTTAACGACGTCGCTTTGATAAACGATTTTCCCGCCGACTTCTACGGCGCAACGAACCGAACCGGCGGCAAGATTCTTATTAATCCCGAGTTTCGCCGCAAAAGAGACGACAGGTTCCGGGAAAATCAATCGAAGCCGACTCTGTCCGTGCGTTCCAAGCCCTTTGGCAAACTCGCCGCCCTGAATATTGAACGCCTCGCCAATGCACGTTTCGTTAATGCGCAAACGACTGTAATCCTGACGTTCGACGACGATCGCGACGGTCCCGTCCGAAGCCTTCGGAGAAACGTCCTGACGGCCAAACGCCGCGTCGACCCACGCTCGAACCATATCGATCGTCGCGGCGGACGGCGAAATCTCGTCTTGAACGAGGACGGGCTTCCATTGAGCGTAATCTGAATTGTTCGGGTCAAAAGGAGAATCTCCCCCGACCGCGACGCCCGCTCCCAGAAGAAGGCAGAGCGTCAACGCAAAACCAAACGTTTGTTTCATCGGTTCTTTCCTTGTTGTTACGAAACGCCGCGCTCCGCTTGAAAAGCAAAGCGAACTAATTGACATGTTAAAAGAGAGTATAGTTCAAGTAAAAGCCAAAGTCAAACGGCGAGAACGCTCCGTCAGGTTTTCAACGTCTAAATTACTTGCCAGAAAAAAGTCAAGCGTCGGCGAACGCGCGTCGACGCTTGACTTTAAAGAACTTAGAAAGCGTTCAAGCACAAATAGAAGGCGGTCGGTCAGTCTTCGATAATAAGCCGAATACCGACGTTATGAACTTTTTGCCAAGGCAAATATCCCTGACGAAACGCGGTCCGACGGCGGACTCCCGGTTCGCGCTACCGCGCGGAACAGAAACGCCCGCTCCCGTTGGTCGCTACGTTTGCCGGAAGAAACGACGCGATTAGTCTTCGATAATAAGCCGAATACCGACGTTGTGAACTTTTTGCCAAGGCAAATATCCCTGACGAAACGCGCTTCCGGCTATCTTCGGACGGTCCGCCCACGAAGCGCCGCGCGCGACTTTGCGCTCTCTGGGATCGAGGTCGTTGCGTCCGTCGGCGTCGTTATAAGGATACGCTTTATAGTCGGAACGCGTCCATTCGGCGACGTTTCCGATCATGTCGTAAAGCCCCCACGCGTTCGGAAGGTTCTGCGCGACGTAATCGACGGTAAACCAATGGTCGACAAAACGCGCGTCGCGAAGCGGATAGACGCCTTCGGGATACTCGCGCCGAATGTGAATCGTGGCCCCCGCCTCCCAGTCGGTGCGAAGCCGACGACGGTCGGCGTCGGCAAGGTTCGCGTATTTCGAGAAATCGACGTCCCAGGTTCCGTAGTAGAACTGGTCCGCGCTTCCGGCCCGAGCCGCCCATTCCCATTGGGCTTCGGTCGGCAAGGCGGCTTTGACGCCCTTTTCCTCGTTGAGCCATTCGACAAAACGCCGCGCTTCGTTCCAGCTTACGCGCGCGACCGGCTGTCGCGGATGATTTGCGATATAACCGGGCACGATATGGTCGAAGTCGTACTCTTCAATATAGCGCGTGTCGTGTTCCGGGTCGAAAACGGCGTACTGTTCGTTGGTTATTTCCGTCTTGCTCATCCAGAACGGCTTGTCGATCGTAATTTCGGCGCGAGGATATTCGTCGTCGCAGCCGGCAAGGCTCCCCATGACGAACTTGCCCGCGGGTATGCGAACAAATTCGATCGCGACGTCGTCGGAGAGCCTGACCGTCGCCGTCGCGGCGCCGACGGCAAGCGCCTGTTTTTGCATCTCTTGCGCCGTCTTCGCGTCAAAGGCCCAGTCGTTTCCAAGATCGTCGGTCGGCTTTTCGTATTGTTCCGGCCGGACGAACTCGGGCGCTTCTCTTTCACGCATTTCCAATAGAAGCCGGTCGTATTCGCTCTCTATGTCGACGGCGGCGGAATCGGCGTACAGGTCGGAAAGTTCCAGACGACGTTTCGCCTCCGGATCGTTCCCCCATTTGCCGCGCCACGGCGTGTTGAAGTCGATCCAATTGACGATCAGACGCTTCGCTTCATCGTCGAGTTTGACGTTGTAATGCCCTTTTTCAAACATTTGAATCAACTCGCTCGTCGAGGCGTGGTACTCGTACGGAGGCAGGACGTCGATATCGGACTCGGGGCCGGGCCGACGCGTGAACGGATGAATATTGTCGTAAGCGCTTTGCGCGTCGGCGAAAGACGGACGATCGGGTTTAGAGCCGTCGTGACACCCTATGCAATATTTCTTAACGACGCGATGATACAGGTCGAGTTCGAACGTCATCGAACGCGGCGGGCCGAGATAGTCCTGGATTTCGCTTGGTTCGCGACGCGACGCCATTTTCAAAACCGATTGCGTCGCGTCAAGTTGCGATTCGTGGCATCCGTTGCAACTGACGTTTTCGCCGGGCATGCCGACAAACCAGCTGCGGAAGACTTGCACCGCCGCGCCGTTTTTGTCGACCGGAAGGAGCGCGACGGGCGTGTTCGCCGGAATCTTAAAGAAAGCGGAGCCGTCCTCTTCGACCGGGACGTAACCGAGCAAACGCTTGATATCCCAACTGCTTCGAATTCCGACCGACTTATATCCGCCGGTGTTCAAATAGGCGAAATGATACGCGAATACCTTCAAACCGACAATTTCGCCCTGCGGAACGTTTTCCGTACCTAACCCGTTGTAAACGTCGGTGATAAAGACGGTCGCTTCTTTGGAGTTTTCGTCGACGCGGTTGGGCAGGACGGGGGGCAGCTCTCTCTCGACGAGCGGAATCGGACAAAAATAACCCTGGCCCGGAATTTCGGCGATCAGCGTCATGTTGTCGAACGTGTCGACGAGATAAAGTCCGTACGTTCCCGGTTTTTCGTCAAGTTCGCAATTGATGAGAACGTAGTTTTCGCAAAGCGGATAGGGAAAGACGAAATTATAGCGCAATCCCGTCGACTGCATGTCGAGAACGTTCCCGACGACGTCGCGTCCGTAGCCGGGTATTTCGGCGACGAATCCGGTTTCTTCCGCGGGAAGAACGTCCGGATGACAGTCGTATTGCGTGTTTTCAGGCCCCCATTCGAGACTTGTCGGATGGAAACGGAACGGATATTTGCGCGCGATCGTCGGGTCGATAATAAGCAGCCGCCCGGTGTTGCCGCGCCCGTGGTGCCCGGATCCGATCCCGACGATTTTGGAAGAATCGGGGAATTCTCGCGCGTGTTTAAACGCCGTTGGAAACCAGGATCCGGAGCCGTAAAGTTCCGCCTGATTGGTTCCGTCCGGGTTCATATGGAACAGGATGCGGCTGAAATAGTGCGGAATATCGGAGTATTCCCAACGCAAATACATGATCCGCCCGTTTTTCAGCGGCGTGGGATGCCAATCGGAATCTTGTTCGAAAGTCAGCTGACGCACTTTCTTCGTTTCCGGATCGATCGAATAGACGTTCGCCATCGGGGCGCCGCCGTCAATGCACGGCAGTCCCTGTTTGCTCGCGTCCGAGCACGCGATCACTTTGCCTTCGGGCGTATAGCACGAATCGAAAAAGTCGACGTCCGGCTGATCGGTCGGCGAAAGGGTCTTAAGCCCGGCGCCGTCGACGTCGATTTCAAAGACCGCCCAGCGTTTATTGTCCTCGGAAACGCTTGAAAACATGGCGCGTTTGCCGTCCCAATGGAGTTCCGGCTCCAGAATCGGACGACCGTTTTCCGGTTTGTAAATCGTTCTAAACTCAGGATTATCAGAACGAAGATCGGAAAGAACGCCAAGTTCGGCGTCCCAGCCTTCTTTGGGAACCGAATCGATCGTCAGCCAGTTATTGTCGACGCCCGGCAAACGAGACGACTTAATGACAAGGAGTTCCAGATCGTCGAGTTCCGGAAGCGCGAGGAGAGCCTTGCGGCGAAATTGCGCGAATTTTACCAGCCAGGCGCCGTCTTTCGGCTCTTCTTTTTCGAGCGCGTCGAGTTCCTCAAGATACGCTTCCCCGTCGGCGTAGTCGTCGCCAAACTGCGCGATCATGTCGTTTATGGCGCGGCGAACCGACTCGATTGTGTTCACGGGCCGATCGTTGTCGTTGCCGGGAAATTCACGCGCTTGCGTCGGCGTCGCGAAAAGCGCCAATAAGGCGACCGACAGGGCGAAGAGCAAAAGACGTTTCATAAGACGGTTCCTTAGCGTAACGTTGGAAAAAGGGAACAAGGGGTTTGGACGTCGCCTTAATCAACGAGCCCGCTTCCCGCGGGAAGCGGCTCGAAAAACGACGCGACGCGCAAGCGCATATCCGAGCCGCTCGCCGTAGCGAGCGGGTTCGCCGCGGTCGGCTACGATAAGACCCGAAACTACAGATTCGAGTCGTCAGTCGCCGCAACCGGGGGCGCCATATATTGGAACAACTCGATCGGCCATCCTTCAAAGCGTTCCATTCCTTTGGGCGTTTCGTGCGTAAATTGCGTGTAGGCGCGATTTACGCCTTTGAGCGTATATTGAGGCGGATTCGGTTTTTCGTCGCTGAAAATCTTGCACCCCATCATATCGCAGTCTTCCAGATCGATCAAGTATCTCGAGCCGTCGTTGGGCGAGCGAATCACGCCCGACATTTGCGGCTGACCGGCCGGCTGCGTGAAATTATTGACGATCATGCGGCACTTTCGCGCGGCGACGTGCGTCGAACCGTCGTATTCGGAGACGTTGTTCTCAATCGCGTTGTCCGGCGAAACGAGCGTGCAGTCGTCAAGATAGAATTCCGGAACCGGCGAAAGCGACGGTCGACACGAGCGCAGAAACGCCGCGCCCGCGTCCCCCCAACGATCGAGCGACGCCGCCCAGACGCGTCGAAAAACGATCGGCTCGTCGTCGCGCGTGTTCGGACTCGCGGGATCGAACGCGCCGAAAGCGACGCCCATGCCAAACGCGCGTCCGATACTCACGCAGTCTTCGACCAACACGGTAAACGGCTTTGTTTCTTTGAGACAGTCCCAGAAGAGCCCCGCGTCTCCGCCGGTCGCGTAAACGCGTCGAACAATCCAGCGATCCCACGCGAGACTCGAGATCGTTTCTCCGGTGTGTTCCTCCGACCAGCCGTGCTCGTACGCGCGAATCGAGCTGAACCAGTCGTACGACTTGAATCCTTTTTCCGGATCGCTCGAATCGAGATAAACCCAGCCGGTCGCGCCGCTTCCGTAAGAGCCGTCAAAATCGCCGACCAGCTCGTTGTACGCGTCTTTCTTTCCGCTGCGGCTCGGAAGAAGATTCGGCTCGAAATATCGGTCGGGCCGAACGACAATTCGAACGCCCCCTTCGGCGTCGGGAACGGAATCCAGAGCCTTTTGAACCGAACGGTAGGCCGTCGCCCACGTCTTGCCGTCGACGTCGTTCCCAAGTTTGGAGACGTAGACGTTTACGCGCGCGTCGGGGTCGCCCGTATGGAGATTCTCGCCAAACGGAACCTGTTTTGGCGCTTCGAACGCTTTTTCCCATAATTCTCTTTCGGAACCGTCGAAAAACGCGCGGCGCACTTCGCACCAGTCGGCTTGATTTCCCACAGCGTAAAAGAGTTGCGTCTTGCCGTCGTATTCGAAAAGATCGACGTCGGAATTGTTGATTCCCTCCCCTTCGGAAGCGGCGAGAAACGGGTTGCGCGGCGATTCTTCCCAATCGATCAAATCTTTCGAGCGAATCGCGGCGGATTCGTAACCGCCCGCGGCCGCGACGCGAAGGTAAATTACGTAATAATAATCGCCGCAACGTCTTATTACCGGACACGCGCTGTACGTCGCTCCGTCGAGACCGGCGTAATATACGTCCGGAACTTTTTCCCAATGTTCCAGATCGTTTGATCGAGCGAATTTAAAACAAAACGAAACGGGCTTGTTCGACTCGTAGGCCATCAGGTAGCCGTCCCCGTCGCGGCATACGGACGTGTTGAGCAAATTCTCGTTATCCGCCTGAATCGCGGGCGATTCCGTCCACGTCTTCAGGTCGCGCGTCTTAAAATGGACGACGTCGCGAAACCATTTTTCCCCTTCCGGCTGACGCGCGGCGAAAACGTGCAACACGTCTCCGTCTTCGCGCGTTTCCACGAAAGCGCAGGAGAGCGAACACCCGACGCCGAACTCGGAAAGCGTCTTGCCGTCCGAAAGATCGACGACGCGAAGATTTAAATCGGACGGCGAGTGCGACGATCCGCCGCGACGAACCGCTCCGACGAGAATCGGCGCGTCCTGCCAGACAACGGGCGTAACTTCCATGATCGACTCTTCGCGCGATAAAACCGAAACGCCCTCCTTTTGAAGCAGAGGCTCCGAAGCCAGCCCGGAAAAAAACGCCGTCAGGCATAGAGCGCACGCTAAAACAATCTTCTTCATCGTCGTCTTCTCTTTTCTTGTAAAACGCTTAATCGCAAAAGTAGTAACAGGAAAGAACTTAGCGCTTAAATCAACGCTCGCATTCAGGGGGCGCCATATATTGGAACAACTCGACGGGCCAACCTTCGAAACGTTCCATTCCTTCCGGAACGTCGTGCGTAAACTGAACGTAGGCGCGATTTCTTCCTTTAAGCGTATATTGAGGCGGGTTCTCTTTTTCGTCGCTGAAAATCTTGCACCCCATCATATCGCAGTCTTCAAGGTCGATCAAATATTTCGAGCCGTCGTTAGGCGTTCGAATAACGCCCGACATTTGCGGCTGTCCGGCCGGCTGCGTGAAGTTGTTGACGATCATTCGACACTTTCTCGCGGCGACGTGCGTCGATCCGTCGTATTCGGAGACGTTGTTCTCAATCGCGTTGTCCGGGGAAACGAGCGTACAGTCGTCAAGATAGAACTCGGGAACAGGAGAAAGCGTCGGACGATACGAGCGGAAAAACGCCGCGCCGGCGTCTCCCCAACGATCGAGCGACGCCGCCCAGACGCGTCGGAAAACGATCGGTTCGTCGTCGCGCGTATTAGGGCTTTTCGGATCATACGCTCCAAAAATGGCGCCGATTCCAAACGCGCGTCCAATGCTTACGCAATCTTCGACCAACACGGAAAAAGGTTTCGTTTCCTGTAAAAGATCCCAGCACAACCCGCCGTCGCCGCCCGTCGCGTAGACGCGTCGAATAATCCAGCGATCCCAAAGAATACTCGAGATCGTTTCGTCGGTGTGTTCCGGCGACCACCCCTGAAAATAAGCGCGAAGGTTTCCGTGCCAGTCGTACGACTTGAACCCTTTTTCCGGATCGCTCGCGTCAAGATACACCCAGCCTCTCGCGCCGCTTCCGTATTGGCCGTCGTAATCGCCGACCAGCTCGTTATACGCGTCCTTCCTGCCGTTGCGATTCGGAAGAAGGTTCGCCTCGAAATACCGGTCGGGACGAACGACAATTCGAACGCCGCCGTCTGCGTCGGGAACGGCGTCCAACGCCCTTTGAATCGAACGGTACGCCGTCGCCCACGTCTTGCCGTCGCTGTCGTCCCCAAGCTTGGAGACGTAAACGTTCACGCGCGCGGCGGGATCGCCCGTATGGAGATTTTCGCCAAAAGCGACTTCGTCGCCGGGGGTCGCGGATTCCGCCGCCGTTCCGAAAAAAAACGCCGTCAGGCATAGAGCGCACGCTAAAAATATCTTCTTCATTGATTCTCTTTTCTGATAGGCGCTGAAGCGCGAAGCCGGGGACTTAATTCGACGAAAGTCGTCAAAAAATAAAACAATACTATTCGTACTTGACCTCAAATTTAGCGTCTTTTTTTGAAATCTCGACCTTAAGTTTGTCGCTTCCCGTAAAGCCGTATTTTGCAAACAGTTCCTTGAATTCGTCAGGTACAGGGTTGACCTCGGGGGGATCGTTCCAGTAAACGACAATTTGGTTTTCGCCGGGTTTAACGCCCTTTTGGCTGGCGGTGTGAACAGCTTCGAACGTTCCGTCGGTATTAATTTTCGCCATACTTGGACGCGAGCCGTCGGTCGGTTCAAATTGAATGTGAAAACGATCGTCGAGGGGTTTGCCCTGGTACGTCGCGGTTCCGGAAATAGGAACCAGCGCGTAAGGGGCTCTTGGCTTGCAGCCGCAAACAAGCGTCAGCGCGACTGCGCCCGTCGACACGAGAAAAACACGCCTATCCATAATATATTCTCCGACAAGGGTAAAGTCAATAAAACAACGTCAGTCCGACGCGTTTGCGACACGCGCCGAACTGACGAAAAAACTTGCGAGGCAAACGTCGTTAGAACATAGCAGGTCCGCCGCCGCCTTTGGATCCGCCGAGCCCCGGTTGGAAATTGGCGCTCGCACGCGTAAACGTCGCCCAATAGACGTTCAGGTCGACCGTTTCGGTAACGAAGTGAACAGACCCGTCCGCCAGACACGCGTTAAATCCTCCGGGATGGAAACTATGCGGAGTTCGCGAGTCCGACTGATTGTACGCCATGTCGTTGGGCGAAATGTTCTTAACGCCGCAATGTGTGTAAATCGCGTAACCTTCCGACCAGTGTCCGACACAGATGAACGGATTGGTGGAATAGCTGAATTTCACAGAATTTGGCAACGAAACGCTGGATTCTTCCATCACCATGAACGTGTGCGACGTTCCGTCGGTAATCGACGCAAGGTCACAACGACTGTTGCACCAAAACAGACCGCAATAAGGACCGCGGGTGCATTCGGGTTCGGCGATACTAACTCCTGTGTTGTCGGACGTCGTACGTTCAGGAAGCTCGGAACCTCCGTTGACGGCGTAGTCTTTTTGAGACCCAAGAGGCGCTACGCTTGCGGGCGTGCTAGGGCAACGGAACGTTTCGGGAGCGTGAGAACCAGCTTCTTTATTGACCTCGTCGCCGCACGTCGGATTGGCGGTAGAATGCCCCCAACCGTCGGCGTGAACGCAGTAATTCGTATACGCGCGTTTGGTAAAGTCAATGGTAGAATACAGCGAACCTCCTTCGATTTGCGGAAGGATAAACGCGGGCCAACCCATCATGCCGTGATAAATATTGGCCGGCGAGCAACTGGCGGGCGCCGTGCCGACAAGCGGATTCGCGCTATTTCTTGAGCTGAAATACGTGTTCCCCGGCGGGAATACCTTAGAGACGTCGTGATAATTGTGCAACGCCAACCCGATTTGTTTGAGGTTGTTGGTGCATTGCATTCTGCGCGCCGCTTCGCGAGCCGCCTGAACGGCGGGAAGAAGCAGACCAATCAGAATCCCAATGATTGCGATGACCACGAGGAGTTCGACGAGAGTAAAACCGCGACGGCTTAGTCTTCTCCCCCCCCAATTTAACAGTTTTTTCATCTTTCTCTCCAATACCAGTAAAACGTGACGTTACAATACGCTTGAACGTTGCGATAACACGTTGACGTCAAAAGAATAACACGTCTTTCTCAACTTAGCGTTGTGAACGAATCATAAAAACGTTCGACGTCAAATTTTCGCAAAATCATAAACGTTCAAACGCGCGGCGCCTGGCGTCGATCGACGCTTCGAACAGTCTCGTTTCGAACGAAACCAAGCGCGTTGACTCACCAAAATCAATTATAAACGCAAAATTTGAACGACGTCAAGCAAAGTAAAAACAGCAAAGAGATTTTGCGCATATTTTAAGAAAATTTTGCGCAATTTTATAAGTTCATAAAAAAGACGTAAATAATAAATAGGAACTCAAATATCAAGAAGCTTACTTCCCCTTGCGTTTGCGAAACTGTCTCGGCGAAACGCCAAACTGTCGACGAAACACGGTCGCAAGATAATTTTCGTTTTGAAAACCGCATTTTTTAGCGATTTCCACGACGGAATAGTCGGTTTCCAAAAGCAGAACGCGCGCTCGTTCCAAACGCGTCTCGCGAACGACGTCGAGCACGGAACGTTCAAGCCGGGTCCGAAATCTCGTTTCAAGGGTGCGGCGCGAAACGTCGATTTTTCGCGCGAGCTCGTCGATTCCAAAAGGCTGCGCGATATTCAACTTGATAAGTTGCAACGCATGAAGAACGATTTCGTCGTCCGTCGATTCCGGCTTCGTCGTTCCGCGCTCGACAATAAGACTCGGCTCGTAATAGAAATCGCGTCCGGCGTGAACCTCCCCTTTCATCTGACGATCAAGAAGGTCGCACGCCTGAAACACGGTCTCTTCGATTCGATTCTCGACGCTTGTCAGCGACGGAGACGTCGACTCGCAAAGAAGCGGGTCGTTGTCGACGCCGACAATTCCCGCGTCGTAAGGCGATTTAATCCCCAGTTCGCGACACGCGTCGACGACCTGAAGACCGACGGAATCGGTCGCGGCCATGATTCCGATCGGTTTAGGCAAATCGGACAGCCATTGACGAAGCCTCGCGGAATTGTCGTCGAAACTCCGCTCGTCCGTCTGAAATACGGAACACTTTTTTCCGTGTTCCGCGAGATACTGGCAGAAAAAACGTTCGCGCTCCTTCGACCATGGAGCGAGCCGCTCGGCGTTGACAAAAGCGAAATGACGGTAAGCTTTCGTCAGCAAATAATCGGCGACTCGGCGTGAAATCAGGCGGTTGTCGCACCAGACGAGCGAGAAATTGCGCCGGGACTCGTCGCGAAAAAACGCGGGCTCCGTCAACCACGGGTCGACGAAGATCGCGGGCGTGTTAAGTCGTTTCATCGTCTCGTCGTATATACTTGAAGCTGCAATCAACGCCCCGTCAAACAAATCAAGATCAAGATCCGACCGAAAAAGCTCGTCGACGCGCCCCTCAAAAACGCGGCAACTCCACGTCCCGTTAAGACGGGCGTAGCGCAACGCGCCGCGCAACGTTTCACGATGCGTTTTATACGAGGAGTTAACCAGAATCAGCACGCGAAAAGGACGCGTTAAAAGGCGAGCCTGCGTCATATCGGGCGAAACCTGAGGCGAAGCGTCGAAAGCCGACGAGCGTTAACCTGTCGGCCGTTCGGCGCTTCGCGTTTTGGCTTTTTGAAAATCACAGGAGAATATAAACCTGATACGAGAATTTTAACGTTCTCGTTTCGCCGGGTTTGAGAGTAATCTCCGTCTGCATCTCGTGCTGGAGATTGGGAAGCCACCCGCGATTGTAGTAGCTGGAAAGCCTGATTATCGTAGGATCGGAATCGAAATTCTGGAGCGATTCGGGATCCAAAACGCCCGTAAACTGGCGACTGACGAGCGCGCGCGTTTCTTCGGCGCGCTGATTCGTCAACGTAATTTCGGCGTCGTAAACGGCGACGCGATAAAGCGAGCCGTTGATGTTGACCGTCTTGCCCCAGTAGTCTTTTTTCAACTCGGGATAGAGAAACGCCTTCGTTTGACTGCTGGGATTGGCAAGATTATGCTGTTCGTTTTGAGAATCGAACATTCGTTCGTTTTCCACCGATCGAACGCGAACGCTCAACGCTTTGGTCAGCGGCAGAACCGTCTTTTCCTTCGGGTTCGTCCAGAACAGCGAATTCTGCCCCAGGAAGCGTTCGCCCGCGTAAGCGACGGCCGGCCCGGTCGTAATCGGGAAATCAAACGGATTGTCGAACGAGAGGACGTCCCACGGCTCCGGGAAACGGTTGGAGTATTCGAGCGAAGCCTCGCCGCCGGTCGTCTGCGCGTAATGATTGTTCGTCGCCTCGGAGTTTATGCCGCGCGCGTTGAAGTCGACGAGTCGGCCGTTGACGTCGTGCGCGTCGAAAATATTCCAATTCACCGTTTTACGATAAGTCGCTTCGGCTTTGCCGACGGTAAAGAGGATACGGTCGCCCTTCTTCAACGATTTCGTTCCGATATCCTGAGCGAAAATATCGACGCCGTCCCCAATGGACGACTCGCTCGCGTTCTCGTCGAATCCGACGTCTCGAGCCATGCCGCCCATCGCGGAGTTGCTCGTAATCGCCATTTGAGTCATGTATCCTTCGTTTCGACGGTAGCTTCCGCCCGCGGAGGCGCCGTTGAGACTCGCGAAAAATTCCTGCAAACCGACTGCGGGCGACATTGGCGACGTGGAACTTTGCAAAGGAATTTGCGGAAAACCGCTGTAAAGACGAATCGCCGCGTCGGAAAAATCGCGCCATTCGTTGATAAGAATCGCGTTTTGTTCAATCTTGAGCGTCTTGTCGTCGAGAAGATCGACGCGGTATTGAGGCGCCCAGGTTACGCCGCGCGTCAGGTAGGAGACCCAGATCGTCGCGCCCTTGGACTGGTCGGAAGTCTTTTGAACGTCGAAAACAAGGCTCGGCTTGACGCGCTTGAAATTCTCAGGCGCTCCGTCGAGCAACACGACGTTTTGCATCGCGGAAGGATTCGCGACCCAAACGACCTTGCCGTCTTCGCATTCGAGCAAGACCCCGTTGGCGGACGCGTTTGGACTTGGAACTATGCGCGCCGAATAAGGGTCGATCGGATTGGAAACGTTCTGACTTGTCGGCGACGCGACGATGCGAACAATTTGCGGCTCTGTTTCGTTAGGCAAAACGACCTGCAATTTGCGCCCCTGGAAGTCTTTAGTCCAGTCGATCGATTCGATTTCGCTCAAATTAACCGCCCTTTCCAAATTGGTCGACGTCGCGTCGACGACCGCGTCGCTTTGCACAAAAAACGACCCGTGAATCGCAGAAAGAGGCGCTTCGATCGCGAAACGCCCGACGCCGGGCGCGTCAAAACGCTCGCGAACGACCGCGATTCCGTTTTTGAACACGCCGATCGATTCGATTTTTCCGGAAAGGGGCGTCGGCTCCGAGGCGTTCTGCGCGAAACAGGGAAATGAAGCAAATGCCGCGACAAGCGCGACCGCTGAAAAAAGCGCTCTTTTCAGAAGGCTTGAGTAAGTTGCGTTGAGTTTCATATTCAGTCTCCTTTTACGTAAAAACGTCGGGAACAATCGTCCTCCCGCAGTATAGTTGCCGCTCGATCCTTTTTCTTTCGCCAAAAATTAAAAAAATTTTTTCGACGCCGCCGTTCGCGTCGAACAAGGTTATCGCAACGGCGTAACGCGCAGATCGAGAATCGCGTCGTTTGCGCCGACGCCCTTAAAGCCGACGCGTCCGCTCAACAACGGCGCGGGGTCGACGTAATCGATCGTTTTTTCTCCGTCGACGTAAACGACGATCCTGTTTCCCACGGCGTCGACGCGAAGCGCCACGACGTCGCCTGGCGGGGCGTTTAAACGCGCTTTTTCAACGATTTGTTCCGCGTATCGGTATTTTGTCAACACAACGGAGTCGGCGTCGATCGAAACGGCGTAGCCAAAAAAGAAATCGCGGCCAAGTCTGGGCGAATTGTTCGGTCCGCCAAGAGCAGGTTCGGACGCGCGAACCAACAACGCTTTGTCGGTAAAACCTCCGGTCGCCTCGACGCGGCAGTCTCCCCAGCCGTTTTCGCCGTAAAGCCTTTTTCCATAAGGACTTTCTTTTCCTTTGGCGACCAACGAGAGAACCCCGTTATCGACGCCCCAATCGCCGTCGGAATAACTTGGATTGTCAATCAGGTTCGCGAAATCGTCGAAAGCGGGGTCTTCTTTCGACGCCGCGATTTCGAGTCGATCCAACTCAAACGCTCCCTCGACGCCAATAAGAGAGAGCCGGTTCTCCCCCGCGGACAGTTCGAGACCGCGAACAATCGACGCGGAACGACCGCCCGGAAGCTCGACGCCGACGCGATTTGTTCCAACGGCCAATTTGGCGACGGAATCGTCCGTCGACTCGTAATAAAGCGCGACGTCATAACGCCCCGAAGCCGCGACGTCAATCGGAACGTCCAAAGCGCCTCCCGGTTCGATTCTTTTAAATCGGCGCTCTGACGTCGTCTCGGAATCGGCGCGATAACACGCGTAAATCGTCCCCGGAACAGGTTCGACAAGTTCGCGCGCCGAACGACCTTGCGTCCAGCGCGTCGCGCCGATAAAGCCAAAACAAACGTCTCTGTTTCTGGAAAAATACCCGACCGTTCCGGACGGAATCGAACTTGTCTCTTCGCCTATTTTACGATCGTCGAGGTAAAAAGTAAAGCGATCGCCGGAACGCTCGATTTGAAGCGACCGAAAACTTTTAAACGACGGTTGTTTGCCGAACGTAGGGGGAATCTCAAAAGAACGCGACGTCTTTTCTCCGTCGACGACAAAAGAAACGCTCGCGACGTTCGCGCTTAAATCGATTTCCAACGCTCCGTAGTTCTTGTCGTCGCTCCGACAGAAAACCGCCCCCGCGACGCCCTCGTCGGACGCAAACGCCAGATTATATTCGGCGGTAAAATCGCCGGGCAAAACGTCATCGAGCGTTGCGACGCTTCCTTCGCTCAGCCGCAACGCGCCGTCGACAATCGTCGGCTGTCGCGCGTTCTCGGGAAAGACGTTCAATCGCGACAAATCGTCGTCGGAATCGAACCATAACGCCGTGTCCGCCTGCGGGACGCGTTGAGGCGTTCGCGTCGGTCCGACGACGTCGATATCGAGGCCGTTTAACACGAGTCGATCGATATTTGTCTCGCGCACTGGCCAGCCGCGAATCGTTCCGCGACCGATCAGCGAATGGTAGACGATATAGTAAAGGTCGAGATTAGGCCCTTTAACGACGGAATTGTGTCCTATGCCGTAAAGCGCGCCCTCGGTCGAAATCAAGACGGGATTGTTTGGGGTCGGGCGTTGGTCGTCGCGAGCCGAACCCGCCGACGCGTCGATTCGGTACCCACGGCTGAACACGTGATTCCCGGTATACGTCATGTAGTAAACGCCGTCGTGCTTGAACGTCGTCGGCCCTTCGGTCCACGCGCCGTCCATAGAAGCGAAGTTATGAATCGGCCTGGGATCGACGCGCGTCTCGGAATCCATGGTGTATTCCAGAATTCCACGATCGGACGCCGAGAAGAAATAGCCGCGTCCGTCGTCGTCGACGAAAACGCTTCCGTCGATCGACAGTCCGAAATTGTCGGTAACGCGCTCAAAGGGCCCCGTCGGCGACTCGGACCGATAGATATAATGCCCTTTTCCGGCGGGGGACGTCGTCATATAGAACGCGTCGGCTCCGCGATAGATTTCCGGAGCGTACGCGCCCTTGGTCGTCGGATCGGTCGAACAGAGCCCTTCGTATTTCCACGAGACGAGATCGCGGGAACTCCAGCATTTCACGCCGACTGAATCGTCGCGAGTACTCGGATAGAGGTAGTAACGCCCGTTATAACGCATGACGAACGGATCGCCAAATCCGTAGTCGTCCCAAGCGTCTTCTGTTCCGACGCTTAGCGCCGCGACCGGATTGCGATATTCGACAAACTCGGCGCCGCAAGCGGCCAAAACGAGCCACGACGCCACAAAAAACAACGATAAAATCCGCATGGAGAAGAGTCCTAACCTTTTCATAAGACATTATTAACGCCGCCGGCAAAAGACGACCAGACGTCGGAAGGCGAAAAAACGGCGGCAAGAGACGAGATCGACGCGCGACGCATCCACGTCGCGCGTCGTCCCCAAAATTACAGAAGAGACTCGAGCGCGCGATACGCGTCTTCGGCGACGTCGTCCGGCGTCGTTACGACGTTGATCGGATCGCCGTCGAGCCAGTTTTCCAGCGTCCACGCCGCTTTATCGAGCGTAGATTTCGACATATTCACACACACCGAGGGGCGTTCGGCGGGGAACAAAATCGTTTT
>JAFZNK010000184.1 GCA_017550965.1 Thermoguttaceae bacterium | reverse complement strand
CCGAGGTTTTTCCTACTTCAATAGCGTCGTAATTATCGTATTTAGGATATTTTTCGGGGTCATAATGCTCATAAAGAACAATTTCCTCATGGCGTTTTTTTATGTCCAGATTAGTAAACCAGATTGCGCTGGCTCGCGCGACCCATTCTCCTTTATGCAAAATGATACTCCTGTCGCGTTTTTGTTCTCGTAAGAATTGCGCATGGTCTGCAGGAACTTGAAAATAGATTTCGGCGCTCATAGGCGTCGCCCCTACCCATAGTTCGTTGTTTTGTATAAGCGGAAAGATTTCTTTATAGGTTAGCGCGTTCTTGTTTCCAAGAATGATAAAGCTCTTTTTATGTTCAACGAGCAATGCGACATACTCTCTAAAGAGCGAAAACGGGGGATTAGTCACTACAATGTCCGCCTCGTCCAGCAATGCAAGGCATTCGTCTGAGCGGAAATCTCCGTCGCCTTTAAGTTCCGTTAGTATGTTTTCTCCTGATTCAAAAAGAGCTTTGACGTCTTCCATGTCGATACCACCGTCTTTCGTTTTGTCATAAACGGTTGTAACGATTGCTTTATACGGTCTTTTTTTCTTTTCTTCCTCCTTCTTTTCTCCCGTTTCGTCAAGACCTTCAAAGAGCGGATACTCTTTGTGCGAGATAGGAGAGTCTATATAACAAGTGGCGATTATTTTTTTAAGCCCCAACTCGTTGAATTTTAAGACAAAGTACTTAAAAAATTGACTTTCATAGGGGTCGTCGCAATTACAAAGGACGGTTTTTCCTTTAAAGTGTTTCTTGTAATGAAGAAGTTCGTTTTCAATATCAACTCTTTGCGTGTAAAACTCGTCCATGCGAGCGCTTCGCGCTTTACTCAAATTCTTGTTGCCGCTCATAATTCGTCCATTTTTTAATCGAAAATGGTATGGGAACTTTGGCTAAAATGCCGACGAAGTCGACGTTTCAAAAAAGTAAATCATGTAGGAACGACTTTTCCTGTCGAAATCACATAGAATTTAGGATAAACGAAACGAAAGGCTTTGTCAACGGTTGGAGAATAATATGTAGGCATGAAATAATTGAGCCGTTGGAATAACGCAAGCGACCAACGAAAGCGGATATTTTATATCCAAGCAGTAGCTCGAACCGCTCGTCCGGCTTCGGACAGCACTCAATTGTAGCGATTATTCTTTTTCACTCGTCAGTACGAACCGGCGGACTGCAGTCTAACGACTCCACTCGCGAGTTTACGCGTTCTAGCACTTTTGCAAGTCGAGTCAGGTTTTTTGAGCATAACTATCGTATTCGCCATACCACATAAGAGGAAATGCCGAAAGCATATCTTCGTTCGTCGTTTTAGTAATTGAAAAAAGTTTTTGTACGAAAGTGTATGAAAATAATATTGACAAAATGGAATAAAACACCGATAATATATGTGTGGTGTACGAAACTGTACGAAAATTGACAAAAACGGAGTTGCCCACATGAAAGCTGAATTGGTTGAAAACCTGATCGTTGCCCATTGCAGTGGAAGTGAGCAACTGTTTTCAGACGCGCTGAACACACTCGTCAAAGACGAAGAAAAAAAGGGTAATATGCCCACAGCCGTGCGCTTCCGAAAAGCTTACGAACAAAAAAAGAGAACTGAAAGAACCGTATCCGATCATGTAGTTCAAAGCTCTAATTTACTCCCTTCGCAGGTTTCTCAGATTGTCACGCCGAGAGATAAAGACAGTCTTTTGGAACTGTATGAAATTGTCTATTCGGATACTTCGTTAGACAGAGTGGTTTTGCCGAATAATCAGAAATCTATAATTCAACAGTTTATTAATGAACAGAATAACGCCGCCAATTGGGAGAGGCACAATATCCCCGCCGCAAATCGATTGCTTCTTTGCGGCCCTCCGGGTTGCGGGAAGACGATGACTGTGTATGCGATAGGCAACGCGTTGAATCTTCCCATTGCCTACGTCAGACTTGACGGTCTTGTTTCTTCCTATCTTGGGCAAACCAGCACAAATTTGCGGAAGGTGTTTGATTCCGTTAAGAATCAGAGAATTATTCTCTTCCTCGACGAGTTTGACGCAATAGCTAAAAAACGCGACGACTCCAACGAACTTGGCGAGTTAAAAAGAGTGGTAACGACGCTTCTCCAGAACTTTGACAATCTTCCGAACAACGTTATTCTTGCCGCCGCCACAAACCATGAACATCTTCTTGATCCGGCTATCTGGCGACGTTTTAACTTTGTCATCACGCTTGATTTGCCAGCTGTTGAACAGAGGAAGACAATAATCCAGAATGAACTTTTGAAGTACGGCGTTGAGACCAATATCAATATCGCCGCCGTCGCGAGAATAACTGAAGGCATGAGCGGCGCACAAATTGAGGAACTCATGTTGGCCTCCGCGAAAAAATATCTGGTCGAGGGCGCGTTGAGAACCGACGACGTAACGGCTATCCTTATTCAGCAAAGAACGAAATACTCCGACAATAACGAGGAGTCAATGAAGGTTATCTGCAAAATGCTAGATTGCGGCGCGTCCCTGAGGTCAATCGCTTCCGCGCTTGGGATTTCTCATAGTACGTTAGAATATCGGGTTCAGAAATGTCGAGGTAACGAATAATGACTGCAAACAGAAATCATTTGTGGATTCCAGAGGGCGAAATTGATAATGTAGAAAAAAGCCCCAAAGGTCGCAGTAAGGAATACGGGCTGGCTCATTCCGAACACGGTCAGAAGCTATCGCAAGGTCTGCAGGACGTTATGGATTTTTATCGTCAACTCCTGACGTCCGACTTTCTTGACGAACAAGATTTGGTTACTTTTAAAGTAGTTCTTCAAGACGACGAGGATTTTGCAGTTAAAAAAGACTTTGTTGAAAACGAAGGTTTGACGATAAACGCCGTCAAAGACAGCAGTCATGCCGTAGTTTCCGCCTCGCACGACGTGTTTGGAAATTTACAAGGTCGCGTTGCCAGATATAGGGATAAAGGGACTGTCAAGGATTTTCAGTATATTCATAGCTTTGAACCCTTTACAGAAGCGGATAAAAAAGCGACGTCTGTTCTCCATTTCCACCGGGATAATCCCGACGCAGTAGCAATCGACGTTCAGATTATGCTGTTGCCGCATATGTCGCCTGACATTCAGAAAAGAGCGCAGGGCAATATTACAGAAAGGATCTTGAAAAACAACGGAACGTTGCATGGCGAACCCTATCATCTCACGGACGGCACGTCGATCATTCGAGCCAGCATGTCTCCCGGAAAGATTGATGAAATAGTAAAAGACCCGCATATCTACTGGGTGGAGAAAACCGCCTTTTTTCACGGATACCAGCCGAGCGACGTTTCTACGATAACTGACGAGTTGAAATTAGACTCCAATATAGAAATAGAGGCTCTCCCCGCCGTAGTGGTTTTGGACGACGGCGTGTCGTTTCCGGCTGGTCTTGAAAGCGTAGTTGCAGTTCATTGGCAGGCGTCTGGATGTACAAAAGACGTCAATTGGGGTAATCACGGAACGCCCGTTGCCAGCAGAGCCGCTTTTGGCTACATTTGCGCGCATAGCGAGGACACGACGCTTACCCCGCGAGCAAAGATCATTGACGCTCAGATTGTCGGCAACGACGAACTTTCTGAAGATAATATGGTAAAGCGAGTAAGAGAGGCCGTGGAGGCTTTTTCTGACGTGGCAAAAATATTTAATTTCTCATACAACGCAGACGTTTGTATTGAGGGGAGCGAGATGAGTATCCTCGGATACGAATTTGATCTCCTAAGCAGAAAGCATGGCGTCCGATTCGTTATTTCCGCTGGAAATCATCACTTATTTAGAACGCAGGATTCTCTCAAGGACATTATTTCTGACGATGATTCAAGAATTTCCCCGCCTGCTGACGCTATGCTTGGCATAACCGTTGGAGCCGTCGTTGGCTTCGATCATGACGGGAGTCTTAGCAAACGAAATGAGATCGCTCCATATTCGAGACGAGGCCCCGGTTTTTCCGGATTCTACAAGCCCGATCTAGTTGCCTACGGAGCTACTATAGACTCAAATGGCGACGTCCCGGACTCCTATTCGTATTGTCTATTTAAAGACAAGGGTATATGCCCAAAGGCCGGAACAAGTTTCACAGCGCCAATAGTAGCCGGCGATCTGGCTCAAATCACGACCGTAGTTCCCAACAATGACATAGGTCTCGCTCAGGCGTTGCTCTACAATGGAGCCACCGCCCTTTATGATAAAACTGACGTCGAACAAGACGTCGTAGATAATCCAAGCAACCTTTATGGGAGGGGGTTATCGTCTCCCGAAAAAAGCATGTACTCTTCGGAGGATAGGGTTTGCTTTCTGAATAGCGGAACTATGAATCGGCTCACAAAGAAAAGAGTAAAGTTCCTTATCCCGGAAGTTATTGCAGGTTTAAAGCTAAAGCGTGGCGAAAAGAAAATCCGCGTAACTGTAACGTGTATCGCACAGCCTCCAATCGACGGGACAAAAGGAAGCGAATACTCAGCCGCATACATTTCGGCGTCTATTCATCGTTTGAATTCAAACGGAAAGATGGTCGTGGATAATCCTTCCGTTAGCGACAACCGAAACAAATGGGATACTTGCTACCATTTCAGCAATGAATTTTCAAGTTTTGACTCTGGCAGTTGGGAAGTCTGGCTGGAGCTATTCACTCGCTGGGGAGTTGAGAATGATGAAGAAATTCCGTACTCCCTCGTAATTACTGTTGAAGACCTTACCGCTTCCGGCAATCTTTACGCCGAGACAGTAAGAGAATCCGCCGGAAGGTTTACGCCAATTCAACCCATAAGGATTACAGTCCAATAAGACCGCGTTGAACAAAGACCTTACAAAAAGAAGCGCGGTAGCAAGCATTGCAAACAGATTAAGCTTTTTATGTGAGATAAAGCATATGGACAGCTCTTTTAGAGTACTTCAGCAAAAAGAAATATACGAATTTTTACAGGGAGACGGCAAACAAGATTTGGTAACGTATAATGGGCAAGCGTATGGACTCCCTTATCTTAAAGGTTCCGAACTCAATAGAATCTGTCGGTTTTTTGGGGTAACCGTTCCTTTTGGCGGAAGTCGTTGGACATATGTAGAAGCATTAATGCAGTATGCAATTGATAATGATCGTATCAACGAAATGCTTTCTTGTTTTTTTGCTCTCGAGAACTTCAAGGAGCTTAACAGTATTCCTGATATGAACGAGGTTAAAAATCTTCATTGTCGAATTATTTCGGCGGCGATTCAACACATAAATAAAATTATTCGACTTAAACAAAAGGAGCTTCGATTAGTTAAAGGGCGTTATTATATCGTTGATCTTAACGCAGACAGCGATATTGATACTCCAAGAGTTGACGCGGTGGGAATTGATTTCATTCAAGATTTGATTAAACAAAGCAAGGGAGATTTAATAGCCGGGTATTATGACGGTGTTGTTACAAAGGCGCGAACAATAATGGAGGAGAGTCTGATCGATATTTTACGAAAGGCTAATATAAATCCAGTAGAGTCTGGCAATATTGGAGAACTTCAAAAACAAGTAAAAGGGCTTAGGAACATGAGTCCGTGCAACGCTTTTGACAAACGAATCAACGATTTGCTAAACGGTCTAGAGAAGATCGTTAAAAGCATTGTCGAGATGAGGAATATGAATAGCGACGCTCATGGCGTTGGCAATCGACGGATAAACATACGAGAAAAAGAGGCGCGGCTGATAAGGAATTCTGCGATTATATATAGTGAATATATGTTAGACGATTCTAAATAGTCATTTTACTTACAGTAAGCGCTACTCCGCTCACTATTGTTCGCACTCTTATAAAATCAACGCGGCGCTGACGCGCAAGCGCTAAAACGAAATCTAATTTTTCTACCCCTTACGTGGTAGCGCAAACCGTTAGCGTCGTAATCGCCTCCTTTTCGGTTTTCTTTTACAACGCTCTAAATAATCCTTTTTCTCGATAGTTAATATGACGCCATTCTATTATTGAAACAATAACTATTTTCTCCTTTTTCTTCTTTCCGCTATAAAGAAAAAAGCGTTTCTTGGCAATTATCTAATAGTCCCGTTTTGTTTTTGGAGGGGACTTCTATGAACACATTAATTAAGGCTTGGCGACGCGCTCGGGAGTTGAATCGGCCCGTTACGGTGAGGGAGGTCTTTGCCGAACTCGACGAGGGGGCGAATTGGGGAACTCGCGTCTGGGGGAAGTTGAAAAAGGCGGGCGCGGTCGTTTCGGCGGGGTACGGGAAATATCTGGCGGTCGATCTTGGGGAAGAGGAATTGACGCCGGTGTTGATTCTTTTGCGAACGTCGGATTATAAGCGGTCGGTCGAATGGCTCGCGAAGAAGTCGGGGCTGAACGTTGAGGAAACTGGGCGGGTTCTGGACGCGCTGATCGAACGGGATTTGGTCGATTTCGTTTTGACGAAACAGGGACGGCGGTATTGCGCTTGTTTTACCGATTCATGGAGTCCCGACTGATGTCTGAGAAGGAGATCGCGGTAAGGATTGTCGAGGTTGGCGGGGTTCTTATTCGGTTGATTGATCGGTGGAGAGACGTTCACGTTCCGACGCGAATTGAATGTTTGGATTCAGCGTTTCACGAGAAGGTCGGCTCGTATTTTGAACTGCTGGGCGAACGGGCAAGGTGGATTGAGGCGGCGGCTAATTATGGGGCGCATTGTCTCGTTGAGTCTGATGAATGACTAAAGAAGAGAGTCATTTTTGGCAATAGGGTTACAAGAAGGATTGGGGGGAAATATGGCTATCAAAACGACGAAACGAAAGATTCCGGCGGCGAAAGCGAAGAAGAAGGAACTTGATATTTTGGAAGTTCCGATTCGCGCTGAAATCCCCGTTGGGACGAAGTTTCGATTTGTCGGGAAGAAGAACGTTTATCAGTGCGTCAAGGCGTTGGGGAACGGGGTTACGGACTGCGACAACTGCGCGTTTAAGGGGGCGAAGAAACGGGCGCTTTGTTCTAGCGTCGTTTGTTCCGCTAATGCTCGCGAAGACAAACAGACTGTTCGCTACGTGTTCGATCACCCCGACGTCGGGGAGGACGGTTCGAGCTTCCGCTCGCGGCGTAAATGACCCGCTCCCGTTGGTCGCTGTCCATGTGAGAACTGCAACGGGGCGTGAAATAGTTTAAAAGGGTATGAAGGTTGAGGGAAAGGAAATGAGTTGCGTTGACTACTTGTGGTTGTTTTTGTTTTTGGGTTCCGGGTGGTTTTTTGCGCGGTTGTTTAAGGATATTAAACGACTTGGAGAGGAAATTCGGGTTCTGAATAGCGTTCGGCAAGGTCATGCCTATAACATCGATGCTTGCGGCAAGCGTATTGACGCGCTTTCTTCCGGGGTTCGAGCGTTGGAGGATAAGTTTGACGGGTTCAGAATCGACGAGATGAACGAGGCGTTTGTCGCGACGGTTAGCGCCGTTGGGGATTGTCGGGACAAACGCGCGGAATTGGAATCGCGGGTTCGGGTGTTGGAAAAACGTTTTGAAGAGACGGTCGAGAAGAAGTCGCGGACGAGGAAAGCGACGGATAAGCAGTGAAACGCGTCGAGGGGTGAATCATGGCGACGACGAGGACGGTTACTACTACCGCCGATTCGGGCGCGGGGTCGTTGCGTCAGGCGATAAACGACTCCGCTTCGACGGGGGATAAGATCGTTTTTGACGCGACGGTTTTTCCAAACGGGGTTGAGACGACGATTCTGTTGGGTTCGCCGTTGCCTACGGGGAATAAATCGGTCGAGATCGACGGGGGGACGACTTGGAAGGTCGACGCCGTGATCAGAACGATCGACGGCGTGGAAACGCTCGTCCTTGTCGACGAGAACAACCCGGCTCAGGAAGGGGAGAGCGTTTTTCAGCTCCTTAGAACGCGGGTCGTTTTGGACGGACAGTCGACGACGAATATTACTCCGACTTCGCAATACGGGTCGCCGTCGTTTTCCGGAATAACGTTCGCTCATTGCGCGAAGTCGTCGGCGACTTTGGGTTCGGTTGTTTCGGCGACCAGCTCGCGAACGCTGACGCTAACCGACTGCGTTTTCAGGGATTGCAACGACTCTTACGGCGTCGTTTATATCTACGGCTCGGGGAATCACGTTTTTACGCGATGTGAATTTGTTTCGATCAACACGACTTCGCGAGGCGGTTTTTACGCTTGGGTTACCAATACCGCCAGTACGCTGTCGCTTGCGAATTGCAAGTTTATTTTGTGTTCTTCGTCGGGAAACAGCTCCGCCGGAATCATTCATGCGAACAGCGGGAACATCGTCGCCACGAATTGCGAGTTTCTTCATTGCAAGGGGAGCGGAACTTACAGCGGCGGAGCTATTTATATCAATAGCGGAACGTCGCGTTTTACGTCTTGCGTATTCGACGGGTGTTCCGGACAAAACGGCGGGGCGCTTTATTTGGGCAATGGAACGCCGCAATTTACGTCTTGTCAATTTAACGACTGCCGCGTTAAATACGTGTCCGGAGGGGGCGCGATTTGGGCGAACGGCGGAACGCCGGTTTTTACTTCGTGCGAAATTAACGGCTGTTACGTGATTCATAACGGGACGGGAGGAAGCGCCGGGGGCGCGGTTTATGTGAACGGCGGCTCCCCGCAGTTTATTTCCTGCCTGATGAAAGATTGTTACGCGACGGAAGAAGGTTCGTCGAGCGTTCGTACAGGCGGGGTCTACGTAAGCGGCGGAACGCCGCGATTCGAGTCTTGCGTCGTTCAGAACTGCTCCGTTGGAACCGACTATCCGTTCTATATAAAATCGGGAACGACGACGTTTAAAGAAACGCGGGTTACAAGCGACGGGACGCAATACGACCGTATTTATCATTCGTATACCAACTACAATAATACTTACGTTCGCATTGAAGGTCGGCTGTACGCCAATCTTGTTCAGCAGGGCGGTTATTCCAGACTCGAAATGAACGGCGGCGCGTGTTCGACGATTATGGGAAACGGGTCTGTTCTTAAAGGCGTAACGGGGGCGGGAATTCTCGCTCTTGAATACCCTTCCGTCGTTTCCGGCGTATCGATTAGTTCCGACGTTGTTGTGATCGAGTACGGCGCGGGTATGACGGCGTTTAGCGCGTCCGTCGGCGAAGATACGGCGACGTTCGCGATTGAGAAAACCGACGCGAATAAAGACGTCGGAGTGATCGTTTCGTTTGACGAGGGAGCTACTTGGAAGAAGCTGACGTTAAGCGGGAACGCCGCGACGTTGCCGAGCGCGAAAGCGTGTAAATTCCGGGCGTTCGACGGGCTGAATGTTTTTACGACCGACGTGTTTCCCCGTTCTTATTATTACAAAGGCGCGGCTTCGGGCGGGTCGTTTAAGAATCCGTCCGATTGGGCGCTCGACGCGGCGAAGACGAAAACGTGTCCGGACGTTCCGACGATCAAAGGCTGTACGTTCGATTGCAGGTCCGAAGCCGGACTGGCAGATCGAGCTTCCGCTCGGAGCTGAAATACCCGCTCCCGTTGGTCGCTGTCCGGAGCCGGATTTTTTGATTGGTATGAATTATGGCGATTAAATATTTCACGAACGCCGCCGACTCCGGCGAGGGGTCGTTTCGAGCAACTTGGGCGACTCTTGTCGACGGGGATATTATTGAGCCTGACCCGGACGTTTTTGGCGGGAAAGACGCGGAGATCGTTTTATCGAACTATATCGTAACGCCGCCGACGGGGACGTTTACGCTTCGGAAAGGGAAAGCGAAGCGCCTGATTTTCAACGGTCAGGACTCCAAGTATTTTTTCGCGATCAGTAGAGCCGGATTGAATTTAACGTTTGAGGGCGTGGATTTTGTTCACGGGAAGCGGGCGCAAAACGCGCCGTTTGCCGGGTCAAAATTTGAGTCGCTGACGTTTCGGAGGTGCGGTTTTTTTAACAACTTCGGCGGAACGTGCGGTTTTCTTCGCGTTAATGGCTCCGTTGCGTCGAGCGTGTATTTGGAGAGTTGCGTCGCTTACGGCAATAGAAACTCAACGTCGTCGGGGCAGGTTGTCGATATTTCTTCCGAAACGACGACCGCGATTATTAAAGGGTGTACGTTCGGACGGAATTACGCCGACGACAAGCTGGACGTAACTTTTGAGGACGATGAAAAGGGGACGATCGTCGATTCTATTCTTTCGCAAGACGTCGATTTCTCAACGGTTGGATTTGTTGATTTAGAGAATAACGATTTTAGTCTTACTAAAAATTCTCCATACGCGACCGGCGCGGAGTCGTTTACGGCGGACGATCTTGATTATCTCGGTCGTCCGCGAAAAGTCGGCGGGGCAAAAGGGGCGTTTGAATATTATCCCGCAGGAGTCCTTGACGAGACGTTTGGGGATTACGCGGATATAGCGCGGTACGCGCTGGGAATTAAGACTAATCCCGACGTCGATTTGTAACGTCTGGTTGTTTGGCGAATTAGAGCCGCGACGCTATCCGGGGCTTAACAGCCCCGGCTTTAATGATAATAAAAATGCGTACTTACGAAGATCAGAAAGAGGATATTAGGCGGCGGGAACGCGAGATGAGGGCGAAGACGCAGGAGATCGCGCCGTTGCCCCCGGTCGTCAATCCGCGCCGCAAGAAAAAGGCGTTGGCTTCGTTCCGCGTCTTTTGCGAAACTTATTTTGCCGACGTGTTTTATCTCAAATGGTCGAAAATTCACTTGGACGTGATCGACAAGATCGAACGGGTGATTCGCAACGGGGAAATCTATGCGCTCGCCATGCCGAGAGGGTCGGGGAAGTCGTCTTTGTTTTCGCTTGCTGTTATTTGGGCGGGATTGCAGGGACTCGCGGAGTTCATTGTACTTATCGCGTCGAATTCTAATCGCGCCGAAAACATTTTGAAGGACATGAAGACTTGGCTCGAAACGAACGAGTTGTTGCTGGAAGACTTTCCCGAAGTGTGCTATCCGATTCGGAAATTGGAGAGGATTGCGCAACGTCAGCGCGGACAGATTTACAACGGCGTTCCGACGAGAATCGATTGGAAAGCGAACGTCATGGTCTTTCCGACGATCGAAGGGTCGGCGGCGAGCGGCGTTTGCATAACGACGGCGGGAATGAACGGGTCGGATATTCGCGGATTGGCAAGGACGCGTCCGGACGGGAAGAAAGTAAGACCGTCGCTGGTGTTGATCGACGACCCGCAGACGCGGGAATCGGCGCAGTCGGAGGCGCAATGCGCTTATCGCGAGAAGATTATTAAAAGCGATATTCTCGGTATGGCGGGGCCAGGAAAGAAGCTGGCGTGCTGTATCGCGATGACGGTCGTCGCCGAGAACGACGTCGCTCAACGTTTGCTTGACCGGACAAAGAATCCGGAATTTCGCGGGGAGCGGTATCAGCTTTTAGAAGCGGAGCCGACGAATATCGCGCTTTGGGACGAGTATCGGCAGATTCGGGAAGCGGAGCTGAAAAACGACGGGGACGGAAGCAAGGCGACCGCGTTCTATCGCGAGCATAAAAAGGAAATGGACGCGGGGGCGGTTCCGACTTGGGAAGATCGATTTAACGACGACGAAATCAGCGCCGTGCAACACGCGATGAATCTCAAATTCCGCGACTTAGAGGCGTTCTTATCCGAGTATCAAAATATGCCCGCTCGGGACGACGCGGACGGCGAGTATTTCGACGTCGGGCATGTCGCGGCGGTTTCTAATCGGTTCCCGATTGGGTATATTCCCGACACGTCTCAATTTTTGACGGCTTTCGTCGACGTCCATAAGAATCTTTTGTTCTGGTGTTTGTGCGCTTGGGAGATGAATTTCAACGGGGTCGTCGTGAATTACGGGACGTACCCGAAACAGCGGCGGTCGTATTTTCAGCTCTCGGACGCGTCGCCGACGCTTACGACGACGTTTCGGGGCGTGTCATTGGAAACGGCGATTTATAAAGGGTTGAAAGAACTGATCGAGGGGTTGTTTAACGAGTCGTATATGCGCGAGGACGGCGCGGATATTCCGCTTCAACGGGTATTGATCGACGCGAATTGGGGGCCAATGGCCGACCTTGTTTATCAGTTCATTTCCGAGTCTCCGTTTAGAGCGAGAATCACGCCGTCGCACGGGCTTTATATTGGCGCTTCGTCCAAGCCGTTTAGCGAGTTTACGCCGAAAAAGGGGGATATGGTCGGGGCGCATTGGCGCATTCCTAACGAGGCGGCGAGGCGTTCGCTGCGAAGAGTCCTAGTGGACACGAACTATTGGAAATCTTTTATTTTGGCGCGGCTTAAAGCGGGAGAAGGGGATATTGGCCGGTTGACGCTCGACGGAGCGCCGGAGAAGCATACGCTGTTCGCGTCGCATTTGGCGTCGGAGTTTTGCGTGCCGACTCACGCTCGCGGTCGTCGCGTCGACGAGTGGAAAGAACGCTCCAATCGCCCCGACAACCACTGGCTCGATTGCTTGGTGGGGTGCGCCGTGGGCGCGTCGATTAGCGGGGCGAAGTTGCCGGACGGGCAGGACGTGAAGATCAAGAGAACGCGAAAAGTCGCGACGTTTTCGGATATAAAGAGCTTTGCGAAGAGGGTGAAGTAATGGGACTGACGAAAGAACAACAGGAACAGTTTGTCGAGAATATTCTCGCGCCGAAGAAGGTCGAAACGGATTCGGGGAAGGTCGAACAACATTCGTTAAGCGATCAGATGAAAGCGCTGGATTATCTGAAAAAGCAGGAAGCGGCGCAAAAGGGCGGTTGCCAATTATCGCGCGTTGGGGTTTATCAGATCGTAAACGAGAATTGATCATGTCGAAACGCAAGAACAAAAAACGTCGGACGGTAGCGCGTCCTGTGATTATAAAGGCGGTCAGTTACGACGCGTCCAGAGAACCGAGCGGATTGCGGAATCATTGGGCTTACGCCGATTCAAAGAGCGCGGACGCGTCTTTGTCGCCCGACGTTCGGCAGAAGTTGCGCAATAGGGCGCGGTACGAAACCGCGAACAACTCTTACGCGTTTGGGGTCGGGCTGACGATCGCGAACAACGTCGTCGGGTCGGGGCCGCGATTGCAGGTTCTCGACGTCGACGGGTCGGGGCAGGAAAGCGATTTGGCGCGGACGATCGAGTGGGCGTTTGACGCGTGGGCGCAGGAAGTCCGACTTGCGGAAAAACTTAGAGCGATGAGATTTTCCCGGTTTGTGGACGGGGAGTCGTTCGCCGTTTTGCATAATAATCCGCTCTTGTCCGGGGTTCAGCTCGACGTTTCGCCGATCGATTGCGACCGCGTTCAGGGGGAGATGAACACGATTATTAATCCGCTCGACGTCGACGGGATTATTTTGGACGAGTGGGGGAATCCCGTTAAATATCGCGTGCTTGATAATAATCCCGGCGATTTGATTGGGAACGATATAGACAAGGCGAAGTATTATCCCGCGTCGAGCGTGATTCACTGGTTCCGACGCAATACCGCCGAGCAACATCGCGGAGTTACGGAACTTGCGGCGTGTTTGAATTTGTTCGCTCTTCTTCGGCGGTATACGGAATCGGTCGTTACCGCCGCCGATCTGGCTATGGTTTTCACGACCGACGCGCCGGAGGACGAAACGAGTTATCAATACGGCGCGGCTTCGCAAAACACTGCGGTCGGCAAGCCGAAAGAAGCGGTTGAGTTTCCGGAAATCCAGTTCCGAAAAGGGCTGTCGCTGACGTTGCCGGACGGGTGGAACGTGTCGCAATTACGCGCCGAACAGCCGACGACGGTTTATTCGGATTTCAAACGCGAATTGCTTGGCGAGATCGGGAGGAGTATGCAAATTCCCGTGAATATCATCGCCGGGGATTCGGCGCGGTACAACTACGCGTCGGGAAGACTCGATCATCAGGAATTTCAAAAGCAGATACGCTTAGATCAGGCGCTTTGTCGAAACGCCGTGATGACGCCGATTTTCAACGCTTGGTATCGGGAATGGGCGTTAATTAATGGGCGCGATCGTACAAAAATCCCCGTTGTGCAATGGTATTTCGACGGATTTGAACACGTTGACCCCGCGAAGGAAGCGAACGCGCAGTCGGTGAGACTTGCCTCCGGCTCGACGAACTTGATGATCGAGTGCGGAAAAGCGGGATTGGATTGGGAAGAGGTTATGCAACAAAGAGCGCGGGAGATTGAGTTGGCGCGGAAACTTGGAATTGTGCAAGAGACAGAGACTTCCGAGGATTTGGAGGACGATGAGAAGCGGGATTCGGACGAGGAACAATAAAAAACACGTCAAACGCGGGGACGTTTGACGTGTTTTTATCCCCTTATG
>JAFZNK010000183.1 GCA_017550965.1 Thermoguttaceae bacterium | reverse complement strand
GCAAATTCTGTCGTTTGTCGCCGAAAACGAACGCGCCAATATCCGCCAGCGTCAGCGCGAGGGAATCGAAGCCGCAAAAGCGCGAGGCGTCAAATTCGGACGTCCCAGAAGAAAACTGCCCGACAATTTCAAAGAGATCGTCGCCATGTGTCGCGCCGGGTTTCTAACTGAAGTCGACGCCGCGAAAAGATGCGGCCTGCCGCTCTCTACGTTTAGAAGTTGCGCAAAGAGAATTTGACGTTGCGAAAAGGTCTATGATGGGAATTAGTAAGAATTTGTGAAATTGTATACAATTTCACAAATTGCCTCCCAAACCTACCATATTGATTAATTCTACATTCTGGTAACTTTTTTGCAAGAAAAATGTCTTTTTTTAGTTAAAAAAGAGTCTTGTTTCGCAAAAATTAGAAGTTTTTTTGTTCGTGAAAATCTATGCATTTTCGCAATTTATCCAGATTGTGTCTATTTCTGGCTTCCTCCTCAAACCCTTAAACAACGGAGACATAAAATCGGCAAATATCAGAGTATCCTGAAATGACCATTAACGACATACTCCATGAAATTCGTCTGAAGGCTATTACCGAACATCAAAAGGGGTCGGATTTTGAGAAACTGATGAAACTCTGGTTTATGACCGACCCGCGTTACAATACGCTCTCGCAGGTTTGGCTTTGGGAAGATTTTCCGGCGCGTCGTCAGTTTGGCGGTAAAGACCTCGGGATTGATCTTGTTGCAAGGACGGAATACGGGGACTATTGGGCGATTCAATGCAAATGCTACGCGGAGGACGCAAATATCGACAAGGGGGCAGTCGACAGCTTTTTGGCGAACGCGAGCCGATCGTTTGTAGATCCTGAAACGGCTGTAACGCAAGAGTTTTCCAATTTGGTTTGGGTTCAAACGACTCGCAAGAAGTGGGGCGCGAACGCGGAAACCGCTATTCAGGGACTCAACAAACCGTTTAACCGTATTTCGCTCCATGATCTTGAAATATCGTCGGTCGATTGGGATAAACTACGCGAAGGGCTTTACGGCGATAAGGCAAGATTGCCGGGCAAACAGCCGATGAAGCACCAGTTGAAGGCTATTTCCGACGCTATTGTTCATTTCGTACATAACGATAACGATCGCGGCAAGCTCATTATGGCGTGCGGGACGGGTAAAACTTTCACGGCGCAGAGAATTATGGAGGAGTTGACGGAGGATAATTCGTTCGTTCTCTTTCTGGTTCCGAGTATTGCTTTGCTTGGTCAGACCCTTAACGCTTGGTCGGCGGATAAGAGGGACGATTTCAAAGCGATATGCGTCTGTTCCGACGCTAAAGTGTCGAAAAAGATGAAGGAAGCCGACGAGCAGGACGAAAACGTCGCCGATTTGGCTTATCCCGCGTCGACTAATATAAAGTCAATCGCAAAACAACTTTTCCAATTTGACAAAGACGGCAGTCGAATCGTTATCTTCTCCACTTATCAAAGTATCGACGTCGTTAAGGAAGCTATCGACGCATACGGGCGCGAAGTCGATTTGATCATTTGCGACGAGGCTCACCGAACTACCGGAGCTATTTTGAAGAGTCGCGAAGAAAGTAGTTTTACCAAAATCCATAACAACGACTTCATCAAGGCGAAAAAGCGGCTTTATATGACGGCGACTCCGCGCCTTTATAGGGAGTCCGTCAAGGTGAAGGCCAAAGAGAACGAGGACGTCGATCTTCTATGCTCAATGGACGACACGGAGATATATGGCGAAGAGTTCCACCGTTTGTCGTTTAACGAAGCGGTGAGCAACGGATTGTTGACCGATTATAAAGTTCTTGTGCTGACAGTTGCCGAAGAGGATATACCAAAGGTAATACGAGATAGAATTAGAGGGAATTTCGCTGGGGCGAAGGCTGAGGACAAAATCACCGAATTGCAATTCGACGATGCCACCAAATTGATTGGTTGCATTAACGGACTGTCGAAGCGAATCAGAGGTGATAACGGCGTTACATGGGAGCAAGACCCGATTGTAATGAAAAGGGCGGTTGCGTTCTGTCAGACGATTAATCCGTCAAAAAGTAATCCCAATTTCTCGTCTACGCAGATCGCTGAATATTTCCCAATAATTTGCAAAGATTATAAGGAAGTTCTGCCCGAAGATGAGAGACAAAAGGTCGTCAACGTCGAAGCAAAACATATCGACGGTTCAATGGATGCAAACACGCGAAACGAGAGGATAGCTTGGTTGAAAGAGGGCACGGACGGGGACGTTTGCCGCGTTCTTTGCAACGTGCGTTGTCTTTCCGAAGGGGTCGACGTTCCGGCTCTCGACGCGGTGTTGTTCCTTTCGCCGCGCAATAGCGAAGTGGAGGTCGTGCAGTCGGTTGGGCGCGTTATGCGTTCGTTCGGCAAGGGAACCGATCACGAGAAGAAATACGGATATATTATTATACCCGTTATCGTTGACCCCAATGTAACGCCGGAACAAGCTTTGGCAGACAACGAACGATTCAAGGTTGTTTGGACAATTCTGAACGCACTGCGTTCGCACGACGAGAATTTTAACGCTCACGTCAATCAGATCAGCCTGAACAAACAACGACCGCCGAAAATAACGGTTGGCGGCGTTCCGCAGGGCACTTACTCCATAGGACAAAACGCACCTGTGTGGGACGCTTTAACCCTCAACGACGAAGACGTCGCCAAGCAGTTGACTTTCCGTTTTGGCGAGCTTCAGGACGGGATTTACGCAAAGCTCGTCGAAAAGGTCGGCGACAAGATGTATTGGGAGAACTGGGCGAAAAACGTCGGCGAAGTCGCTAAGAAGTTTATTCGGCGTATTGCCGCGCTCGTTCAAGACAATCCCGTCGCTCGCGCTCGATTCGACGAGTTCGTCAAGGGACTTCAAAAGAATATAAACGATAGCGTCGATCGGGGACAAGCGATCGAAATGTTGGCGCAACACCTTATCACGCGCCCCGTTTTTGACGCGCTCTTTAAGGAATATGAGTTCGTTACGAACAACCCGGTAAGCCGCTCAATGCAGGGGATGATCGAATTCCTCGAAACGCAAGGTCTCGAAATGGAGACCGCCGTACTCGATAAATTCTACGCTTCGGTTAGGATTAACGTCGGCAATATCGACAACCTTGAGGGAAAGCAGACGATCATCAAGAACCTCTATGAGAAGTTCTTTAAAGGCGCGTTTCCGCTAACGGTCGAGAAATTGGGAATCGTCTATACGCCCGTCGAATGCGTCGATTTCATTATTCATTCGGTCGAGGCGATTCTACAAGACGAGTTCGGTTCGTCCCTTACCGACGAAAACGTCCACATTCTCGACCCCTTCACTGGAACCGGGACGTTCATTACGCGACTCCTTCAAAGCGGCTGTATTCGCAAAGAAGATATGGAGCGCAAATATCGCAGTGAAATCCACTGTAACGAAATCGTCCTGCTCGCGTATTACGTCGCGGACGTGAACATTGAGTCCGTTTATCACGATATTATGCGCCCGGAGAAATATCAGACTTACGACGGCATTTGTCTGACCGACACGTTCCAACTCAGCGAGGGCGACGCAGGAGCCAACGGTCAACGATATATAGAAGAATGTTTCCCTGAGAACTCTGAACGAGCGCGGAAGCAAAAGAAAACGCCCGTCCGGGTTATTATCGGAAATCCGCCATATTCTATTGGTCAGAAAGCGGCTAATGACAACGCCCAAAACTTGAAATATCCGCGTTTGGATAAACGCATTGCCGATACTTACGCCGCCAATACCAACGTGACGAATAAAAACTCTCTTTACGACAGTTATATCAAGGCGTTTCGATGGGCTTCCGATCGTCTTCCGAGGGAAGACGGCGGAATCATCGCGTTCATTAGCAACGGCATGTGGATTGACGGCAACGCTCAAGACGGGATGCGAAAGTGTTTAGAAGACGAGTTTACTTCGATCTACGTTTTCAATCTCAGGGGGAATCAAAGAACATCTGGCGAACTTTCCCGTAAAGAGGGAGGAAAAATCTTTGGTTCAGGTTCCAGAACGCCTATCGCGATTACGTTCCTTGTGAAGAATCCCGCTAAAACGGGCAAGACGGTTATCCATTATCACGACATAGGCGACTATCTAACTCGTGACGAAAAGCTCAAGAAAGTCCGAGAGTTTAAATCCGTTAGGAATATTGACTGGCATATTATCGAACCGTCAGAGAAACACGACTGGATTAATCAAAGGGACAGTTTATTTGATTCGCTAATATCTTTATCTCCGGCAAAAAACAAAGACCCTAAATCGCAATCGTTCTTCTCCAATGTCGCTGTTGGCGTCGCAACAAGTAGAGATTCTTGGGATTATAGCTTTAGCGTTGACAGGCTTTCTGAGAACATTACTAGAACAGTTAGTTTTTATAACGAGCAAAGAACCCTATTTGCCAAAGCCATTAAACAGAACTCTTACTTAAAGGTTGAAGACTTTGTTTCAGCTGACGATGAAAAAATATCTTGGTCGAGACTGTTGCGTCGATGGGCTTCTAATAACACGGAACTACACACTGACCCGGAAAACATATGTCAGGCGTTATATCGACCGTTTGTTGCTCAAAATTTGTATTACGGCGACGGTTTGGTTGAGAGTCCCGGACAATGGAGAAATCTTAATCCCTTCAACGATAAGGAGAATCGCTTTATCTGTGTAAACAGCGTTAGTGGACCTAAAGAATTTACTTGTTTAATAACCGACAAAACAACTGACTATAATTTGATTGGCGCAACCCAGTGTTTCCCCTTGTATTGGTACGATCCGAACAAGAACCGGCAACGGACGCTTTTCGACGACGCCAACGAAGACGACGCATATATTCGCCGCGACGGAATCTCCGACTGGATATTGAAGGAGATTCGGAAACGATTCGGGAACGCTCACAATATCACGAAGGAGATGATCTTCTATTATGTCTACGGGATTCTTTATTCCCGCGATTATCGCGAGCGTTTCGCCGCCGATTTGAAGAAGTCGCTTCCTCGCATTCCGATCGTTGAGAAAGTCAACGACTTTATGGATTTTTATCAATACGGCAAAAAACTTGCTGAGCTTCATCTCCGTTACGAGACGGTTCCGTCATACCACGGAGTTATCGTTCAAGGCGATCGTGCCGTGAAAATGGTTAAAAGCAAAGACACTGAAACAGGCGAGATGATCGAAGATACTGCTAATCCTGACGATTACGATTATTTCCGCGTTGAAAAAATGCGTTTTAAGTCGAAGGACGACAAATCGACTATTTTCTACAATTCCAATATTACGATAGAGAATATACCCGAGAAGGCGTATGAATACGTTGTCAACGGGAAGTCGGCAATTGATTGGATTGTTGAACGATATTGCGTTTCACAGGATAAGAAAACGCTCATTATCAACGACGCGAACGATTGGGCGAAGGAACATCACAAGCCGCGATATATTCTTGACTTGCTTCTTTCTATTATCAACGTCTCCGTTCAAACTGTTGACATTATGGAAGCGTTGCCGAAGTTGAAGTTTGATTGAAGTCGTTATTGAGAAAAGGAGAAATGTTTCGTTTTATCGGCTCTTTCGCGCCGATATGTCCGCCCCCAATGGAGGCGGCTTTCCGCGCTTCGCGCGGGGGGACGCCTCGCGGCTTCGCCGCTTCGTCTTTATTTTTTTCTTGTTTTTTGGGCGTTGTTTTGTCGTTGTTTGTTGGTTTTGTCGGCTCTTTCGAGCCGAGCGCCCGCTTCCGCAGGCGCCTGGCCGCGCCGTTGGCGCGGAACGCGTTGCGGTTGGCCGGGCGTAGCGACCAACGGGAGCGGTTGTTCCGTTCCGCGCGGTAGCGCGAACCGGCCGTCCGCCTTAGGACCGCGCGGTAGCGCGAACCGGCCGTCCGCCTTAGGACCGCGCGGGACGCGACGTCGGCAAACAGGGGGCGCTTCGACGCGGATAACAAGCCGGGGATGTAAATCCCCGGATGGCTTTATTTAACGCTACGGTCCGCCGTCGGAAACATTCTTTCGCCAATTCAATCGATCGTTGCGTTCGCTTTCTTCCGAACGGATTATTTTCAACGTTTATCTGTAGTTTTGGCGGCGGTTTTGCGCATGTCGCGGCCTCCGTCGCCTTGCGTCGACGGCTCTCCGCGCTTCGCGCGGGTCGCGCAGCGGTCGGTTATGCGCGTCGCCAATCGCTACGTTTTTATCCGCCCCCAATGGGGGCGGCTTTCCGCCTGCGGCGGGGAGACGCCTCGCGGCTGCGCCGCGTCGTCGTTATTATTTGTCTTTGATTTTGTTTGTTGTTTTGTCGTTAATCGACGATTTTACCGGCTCTTGCGAGCCGGCGTTGACTCCAGTCGACGACTCTCCGCGCTTTGCTTCGCGTAGCCGACTAATCGTCCTCGTCTTCGTCTTTATGGGACAAATTACGGAACCATTTTACGACGTCGAGGACGATGAGTAAGTCGTTTACACTCCAATAGAGCCATGAGACAACGATAAGTATCGTAGCGATTATCAGGCCGCACAACATAAAGATTGAGTACGAGTCGAACGTTACGGCAAACATGGCTCTAATCCTTTTGTCGAGCGGTTGTTGAGAGACGTCGCGTCGTTCGGGAAAACCGCGTTTACGGGCGTTCGTTTATCCGCGCTTCGCGCGGGACGCGTAGCGCGTAATAAGAGCCGCCTTCTGCTTGCGGCTCCAATTCTGCGTTCGCGCTTAGCCTTTATTTATTCTCTTCGTAGTAGTCTTTAATCGACTGCATCGTTTCGGTCGGGTAGTCGGTGGCGAAAGACGCGCAGCCGCAGTCGAGCAACGTCTTGTACGTCAGGTACTTGTCGCCGTTCGTCCACGAAAGGGTTTCGAAGAGCACGCCCTTCTTGCGCAGTTCCGTGCCGCAGTAGCGCAGGACTTCCGGCGTCGGCTTGACGACCCCGTTCTCGTCGACGACGACGTGGACCTGCAGGCCCCAGAGCCCGGCGAAGTTCTCTTCGCGGATCTTGTCGAATCGATCTTTGAGATCTTCGGCGGTTCCGCTCCACGTGGTCGGCATCCATAACATCGCCTTGGAGCGCGGCGCGAATTTCTTCCACGTCTTGATCTCGTCGTATTTCGACGACGCGAGAATGATTTGCGGATGAACCGATTCGGTCGCTTTGGCGAGAATTTCAAAATCGATTTGCTTGACGTCAAAGAAAATCAGGCGTTGCGGATCTTCTTTCAACGCGGCGATCATTTCGTCCAAATCGACCATCTGCTGGCCTTTGAACTGTTCGCCTTTATACGCGCCGACGTCCAGCTTGCGGCATTCTTCGTAGGTGAAGTCCTTGACGCCCTTTTTGCGAATCTCTTCGGGCGCGTCGGGAATAATGCGCTGGAAATCGTTGTCGTGGAACGACATAATCACGCCGTCTTTGGTCATGCGGACGTCCGCTTCCGGAATAAGGCCCTTCGCCCACGCGGCGCGGAACGTCTCCAACGTGCCCTCGGGCATTTCGTTGCCCATCCCGCGATGGCCCTGAACGGCTACTTGCGCGAGCGGAATATTGTCGCAAATGTTCCAGTCTTCGGGGGATTCGGCGTAGAATTCGTCGATCGCCTGATACGCGCAGTCGGGTCGGTCGGTTCCGAACCCCATCGAGCCAAGGCGAATCAGTTCCTTGTAGAACTCAATATCGGTCGCGGCGTCCGGGCAGTCTTTGGTTCGCCAGGGCATCGTCTGGAACTCGATTCCGCGAGCGCGAAGTTCGTCGCCGCGCGCGCGAATGCATTCGGGGGACGGCTTGAAATTGCCGTCGGCGTCTTTGGCGACGTGGATTTGCAAACGCTTGATTCCCTTGAAGTTCTCGGCGCGCAGTTTTTCAAAGCGCTTGTCGACGTCCGCGTCCGTATAGCTTCCGAGCCCCATCCAGAGCGTCGCGTCGTAGTCTTCGCCGCAGACGTCCGCCCATTTGGCGAGATCCGCTTCGTTTCCGGACGTGAGCGTGATCTGGTACCGAACGTCGTAGACCGCCTTGGCGAGTTGTTCGAAATCGACTTTCTTCACGTCGATGACGACCATGCGGCGATTGTCCTTTTTGAGCGCGTCGACGATCTCTTCAATCGAGACGACCTTTTCGCCTTTGAACTGCTCGCCCCGGAAGGAGCCGATGTCGAGCGCGCGCACTTCGTCGTACGTCAGCGATTCGACGCTCGCCTTTTTGATCTCGTCCGACGCGTCCGGGCAGACGCGCGAGAAGTTGTTGTCGTGGAACATCATAATGTGACCGTCTTTGGTCGTGCGAACGTCGACTTCGGGGATTCCGCCCATGCCCCAGGTCAATTCGAGCGACGACAGGCAGTTTTCCGGCGCAAGGTCGCCTGCGCCGCGGTGCGCGACGACCGTGATCGTTTCGCGCGGCTGATTGAAAATCGTCCATTGCGCTTCTTTAGCCGACAGCGCCGAGATCGAACTCAGGAGCGCGACGCACATAAGAGCGAGCGTTCCGAATATTGGCAAACGTCTCATTTTCGTCCTTTCTGAATGATAACGAACTGTTAAAAATGTCTCGATATTTAAACGCAAACGCGCGAATCTCGCGAGTTAAGATTCGCGCGTCGTGGAAATGTTTCAATTCCGTCCGATTCGGATCACGAGACGGGAGATTCCAAATCGTTTTGGATTTCCAGGTCGTTTCCGCCCATGTCGCCGCCGTCGGCGTGAACGCCGTTGCCAAGCTGCATGCCGCCGCGGCTCCAGAAATGACGGCGCAACGTGTCGAACGCGTTGAATACGCGGCTCGGCTCGTCCATGTCGACCATCTTGATTATTCCGTCGGTCAGATCTTTGGTGTACAGCACGATCGTGCCGACGCCCCCTTTGCAGTATTTCTGCCAGAGCGACTGTTCCGACTTAATGTCTTTGATGTCGCCGATATGCATCGTGTCGGTGCTCTTATTGAAGATCCCGCGCGTGATCAGGAAGGACGTCGCGTTGGGGTTGCTGTCGTCGGTGCGAATTTCGTAGCGGAACCCGTAGATCTTCCAGATCATCTTGATCAGAACCCAAACGGTCAGAAGAACCGGAATCGTCAGGCATAAGATCCAGATAACCGCCAGTTGCGATTTAATCGACCACGTCGAGAATTTGAAGAATTTCCCTTTTTTCGGCGCGGCAGGAGCGGGTTCGCCTTGTTCCGCGACCGGCTCGTCGGCGACCGGCTCGGCGGCGACAGGCTCTTGCGCGACGGGCTCTTCGGCAACGGGTTCTTCCGCGGGGAGTTCCGGCGCAGGCTCTTCGACGACGGGCTCTTCCGCGGGGAGTTCCAGCGCGGGCTCTTCGACGGCCGGCTCGTCAGCGGGGAGTTCGCCGCTCGGTTCGTCCTGCGCGTAGGCGGCGGACGTCGGGAAGAAGAAATCAAGCGCGAAGGAGTCGGAGAAGGTCGCGGTCGCGCTCGACTGAACTTCTTCCGGAACCGCTTTTTTCGACTTGATCGCGGCGCAACTGCAGCGCGCGCCGAGAATCACAAACGCGATCCAGACGATCGCCAGCAGGACCATATGCGGATAAAACGCTTTTTTCGAAGAACGGCCCGATCGCCAGGGACCGACGGGAGTCGTCGTATCGGCGGGTTTTTTCGTTGAACTGTCCATAATTTAACCTTGTTTCTATCAGGAAATGGAACGTCGGGACGCGGTTGCGATTTCGCGTCGTCGACGATTGCGCTTTGGGAACTTCTTCCGTCGGCGCCGCTATTCTACCATAAAGGGAAGGGCGGCGCAACAAAATTATCGTATGTATTTTTCAGGCGCGCGGCGACATTTTCCAAACGTCGCGCTTTTGAAAACTCGTATGGAAGAGCGCTTCGCGGCGTTCTTCTCCTTCCGGCTCGACGAAATCTTTGTAGAACGCCGAGATTTCCGGATTGTCGCTCGCGACGCGAATTTTTTCTTCGCGGTCGATTTTGGCCAGCCCCGACGCGCGTTGCGCTCTCGTTTCGTCGGTCGGGCGTTCGGTTCCGGCGATTTTCGGCTGTCCGCCCCCGCCGACGCAGCCGCCGGGACACGCCATGACCTCGACGACGTCGTAGGGAATATCGCCGCCTTTCATGCGGTCGAGCAAATCGCGCGCTCCGGCCAGGCCGCACACGACGGCGGCGCGCAACTTGTAACCGCCGACGTCGACGGTCGTTTCGCGCAGTCCGGAGATTCCGTCGATCGCTTGCAGCTCCATCGTTTCCGGCGAGGGAGTCTCGCCCGTAACGTCTTTGCAGAACTGACGAACGAGCGAGCGAAGAACGCCGCCCGTGGAGCCGAAGAGCTTGCCCGACCCGCTTCCGGAGCCGAGGATCGGATCGTAGTCTTCGGGGTCGAGTTTGCTCGGATCAAGTTGCAGATACGAGAACCAGGAACCGAGTTCGCGCGTCGTGAGCGCGTAGTCAAGGTCGCGGAACTCTCCCTCGCGATCCCAATACGCCGCGCCTTTGGCGTTTTCGGGCCTCGTCGCTTCGTACTTCTTGCCGACGCATGGCACGAAAGCGACGTTGACGATTTTCGCCGGATCGATTCCTTTTTCTTTGGCGAACGTCGTCTTAATCGCCGCGCCCTGGGCGAGAATCGGGCTGCGCGTCGTCGAAAGGTTCGGGATAAACTCCGGGTAGAACGTTTCGACGAACGTCACCCACGCCGGACAGCAGCTGGTGAACATGGGGCCGGGCGTTTTGGAGTCGAGCCGCGCTTTGAGTTCGCGCGCCTCTTCGACGGTGACCAGGTCGGCGCCGAACGTCGTGTCCAGAACGTAGTCGAACCCGATTTTTCTCAACGCGGCGACCGCCTGATTTTGCAAATTCGCGCCCGGCTCAAGCCCAAAGAGCTCGCCGAGCGAGACGCGAAGCGCGGGGGCGGTCGTGGCGACGTAAACGCGTTTTTCGTCCGGATTCTCGGATTTGACGGAACGCGCGAGCGCGGTTCCGACGTCGAAGAATTCGGTTTTTTCCGTCAGGACGTTGTACTTGCACGCCGAAACGCATTGGCCGCAATGCATGCAGAGCGTTTTGACCGACGATTTGAGATCTTCGGGCTTATACCAATGCGCGATCTTCTGTTCCATGCACGCGGCGTCGCATCGGCCGCAGTTCATGCATCGCCGGCCGTCGCGCTGAAGAGACGGATTGTCCGGGTCGGGCTTGACGGAGTCGGGGGCCAGCCCGTTGAGCTTCCGATTGCGTTTGTAGTCCGCGTATTCCTGAAAGCCGTCGAGGTTGTAAGGAGGCGCGTCTTCGCTCGCAAGCGCGGAAAGACAATCGAACGGAACCAAAGCGGCTCCGGCGGATAAGAGCGCCGATTTGAGAACGGTTCGTCGCGACGGCATAGGACAGGCTCCAGGCATGGTGAACGCGGTTAAAATTCGGGGAACGAAGGAACGTTTCGATCGTCGGAGCTATTATACCGAGACGTCGATAGAATCGCAAGCTAGGTCTTAAAATAGGAAAAAATACTACAACGTTCCTAATTTGTGTTTTTTCATTAGATAAAGCTTCCGCGTTTTATGAAAAATATGTTGTCTAAAGTTCCGGATTTCGTTATATTATAAAGTTGAGTTATAGTCGTTAAAGAACGTCTTGGCGACTGGGTATAAGCAATAGAGACGACAAGAGGCCGTTGACATGGGTAGCCGAACCGAACGATTGCACATTAGAGCGACAAGTGCCGCGCTGTTGGCGGCGTTTCTTGCAGCGGCGACGTTGGCGTCGTTGAACGTCGTTTGCGCCGCCGAGGGAGACGATCTCATCAATCAGGGGATGACGCAGAATCAGGCCGGCAATTACCCCGCCGCGATCAACGCGTTTGAACGCTATATTCAGCTCTATCCGAACGGAGCGAGCATCAACCAGGCTCATCTGTACGCCGGGCACGCGCATATGCTTCAAAACAAGTATATCACCAACGCCGAGGCGAGCGCCGCTCAAAACCACTTCAACGAGATTTTGAAACAGGGCGACAACGCCCGATTCTTCAAAGAGGCTTTGTTCCACACGGCGCACCTGGCGTATGAAATGCGCAATTATTCCGACGCCAAAACGCGATTCGAAGATTTTCTGAAGCGGTACCCGAACGACGGGTACAACGTTTACGTTTACTACTACCTGGCCAACTGCGAGAAGCAACTTGGCGACAACCGAAGCGCGATCACTCATTACGAACAGGCGTTGAGCAAAGATCCGACGTCCGCGTTGAACTGGAACTGTCGGCTCGAACGCGCCTCGCTTATCGGCAAAATGGGCGATTACAATTTCGCCGAGCGCGAATTGGCGGCTTTGGCGTCGACGGCGAATCTTCCCGCCGATATCGCGGGCCAGGTCGCGGTTCAGCGCGCGCTTCTGCAGATCGTTCAACAGCGGTACGACAACGCGATCGAAATTCTCGAACGCTACGTTTCTCAGTATAAGACCTACGACGATTCGGTCGCGACCGACACGATGGCGACCGTCTACCTTCACGAGGCGTACGCCTACTGCGCTAAAAGAGATTTTCAGACGGCTCTTTCGGTCATTGAATCGAACCTCGAACGCAATAAGAACACGCTTATCCCCGAAGCAGCGTTGCTGAAAATCAAATTACTCCTCGCGCTCGGTCGCAAGACGGACGCGGCGGCGCTTCTGAACAGCTTCGCGAGTTCCGCTTACGGGCGCGAGAACCCCGACCTGGTGACGTCGTATCAGGGTATGGTCGATTTGATGAACGGCGAATACGACAAGACGATCGCTTCGCTCACGAAAATGCTCGGCGTCCACCAGACGACCCGATCGTCGTCAAGCTACGGAACGAACTACGCGCCCAACAGCGATCTTGGGCCCGATTATTCCGCGGGCACGCACAGCAGCTCGTACAACGGCTCGTTGACGATGGCGGTCGACTATTTCGGCAAGACCGGCGGTCAGAACCTCGAACCGATCGAATGCGTCGAGGCGTGCGGCACGTTGATTTTGGCGTACGCAAGTCGATACGCGGCCAAAGGCGTCGCGCTCGACGCCGATTATCAGGACGCGATCTATCAGGAAACGCTCAACTACGCCAATTGGCTCAACGACCCGATCGTCAATTTGGTCGTTAAGGGAATCGACACGCGCCGAAAGAACGCGCTGACGAAGCCCGTCGCCACCGCGGCGGAGTCGTTCTACGTCGTCACGCCGTACGCCACGAACGAATACAGCTCCACGCCCGGTCAATTTGCCGACCCGACCAGCTCGGGCGGTTATCAACGACCCAACTACTACATGGACGGAAGCGTCGCAAATACGTATCGGCCGAGAGATTACTACGCCAGCGACGCGTATCGATGGGGAAATCAGCAGGAACGCCGATACGACGCCGCCAATCCCAACGCGAACGGGACGACGAATTCCAGCAGCCAATACAACGCCGTTCCGAACGGACAGAATACGCGCAACGCCGATCCTCGCTATTCGAACGGCGCGACAAACAACGCGAACGGCGCCCTGGCTCCGAACAACGCCGGAAACGCCAACGGCGCGCCGAATTTGAACAATAACGCGAACAACGCGACGGGTCAGAACAACGCGGCCGGTACGGCTAACGCCGGAAATCAGGCGCAAGGCGCCGTTCAGTACGGGCCGGACGGCAGACCTATCGACCCCAACGCCGCCGCGGGGAACGCCAACGCCCAAAACGCCGACGGCGCCCAGCCGGCCGATACCGCCGACCGACGAATCACCCCGACGGAGGCGAAAGACACGCTCGACAAGGCCGAGAATTTCTACTACAACCAGGAATTTGAACGCTGCAACGAGACGCTGCTCGAATTGCTGACGTCGTCGGAGACGTTCTGGCAGGATTGCCCCGGCGTCGCGCCGCAAGTGTCGCTGTTGCGCGGCGACGCGCTGACGCAGCTTGGCAAACGGTCGGAAGCGCAGATGTCGTATCAGGACGTCGTGGACAATTCGCCTTATTCGCCCCAGGCGCCCATCGCGGCCGCGAATATCGGGTTCAACTACGACGATCTGGGTCGAACTCAGGAAGCGACGGAATATTTGCGTCGCGCGACCGCCGGCGGGGTCGTGACGCCGCTGACCGATAAAGCGCTCTATTTGCTCGGCATGAACGAAAAAGAACGCGGGAATATTCAGGGCGCGAAACAGGCGTTTGCGCGCGTCTATCGCGATTTCTCGTCGAGCCCCTACTGGAGCCACGCGACGTGGGCGCTCGCCGCGCTCGAGTCGGCGTCCGGAGCGGACGTCGAAGCGGAAAAGCTCGTCAACGAGGCGCTTAAGAGCGGTCCGGACGTCATGATTATCGATTATCTGCTCTTCCTGAAAGGCGAAATCGCGCTTCGCGCCAAAGATTACACCAAGGCGCTCATCGCGTTCGATATGATCGTCGAACAGTATCCGGACAGCTCGCTGTATTCGCGCGCGATCAATCGTCTGGCGGCGATTCCCGAGAAGTATCGAAACGACTTTAATTTCGAAGAGGTCTTTGAGGAAGAGGCCCCCGCGCGTCCACAAACGCCCACGCGCGCGCCGCAGACGACGTCGCGTCCGAGCGCGCTTGAAACCAACGGTCAGACGGCGACTCCGCCCGGCCGACCCGGCGACGATCGGACGGAACTTCCGCCGCGGCGTTCTCTTGACGAGTTGCGCCGTTCCGCTCAGGAGTCGTCCGCGCGAACGTCGACTCAGACGAGCACGTCGAGAACCACCGCGACCGGCGCGCCGAACCCGTCGTCGACCAAGGCGACTACGACGACCCCCGCGACCGGCTCGTCGACGAATTCCGGCTCGACTTCCAATAAGTCGACGGGAACGACGACAAGCTCCTCGACGAAGAAATAACGGCGGTTGTTACGAGGCGCCGAGTCCCGCGCGCAGCGCGGCGTCCGAGGGCGGACTTCCGGTTCGCGCTCCCGCGCGGAACTGGACAGTCGCTCCCGTTGGTCGCTCCGTGAAGCCAACCGCGTCGCGTTCCGCGCGCAGCGCGGCGTCCGAGGGCGGACTTCCGGTTCGCGCTCCCGCGCGGAACTGGACAGTCGCTCCCGTTGGTCGCTCCGTGAAGCCAACCGCGTCGCGTCCCGCG
>JAFZNK010000020.1 GCA_017550965.1 Thermoguttaceae bacterium | reverse complement strand
CCGCCTGATAGCACGATTCGCCGATCATCGCGTAGTAGCAAATCGAATCGATCCACTGTTCCGTGCCGATTCGAAACGCCGTTCGGAGTTCCTGACGGTAGAAAGCCGCCGCCGTTGAAAAATCGCCCGACTCGAGATATTGGATACCTTCATAGTATCGAGGCGTCGGAATCGGATGGCCCTCAATAGAGCCCGGTCGTTGCGCAAACGCGCCGGGCGCGATAGTCAGGAACGCAATGAACGTCGCCAGCGCGACAATTGTCGAGAGATAGCTTGCGAAGACGCGACGATTTATTGATCTGCTCATAACGAAGCGTTTCTTTCTTTATTCTTTTTTATCGATACAGATCGCACAGGCGAAAATATCTGATTTTATCTTTTATTCAAGCGTCCGCGCTTCGACGCGTCGAGGACGTTCTTCAATTGTTTTATCGGCGCTTTGCGCGCCCCCCTTTGCGTTCGGCGACCCATTCGGGTTCGTTCGGTTTCCCGTCGTTCGTTATAACCGTTTTCTTAGATAAGTTTAAAGTTGATTTTTAGAAAAAGCGCGAGAACCTCAGATAGAGAAAATCGCGTAGTTGGTATAGCTGTTATATTTGATAAATCCGTTTAAAAAGTTCGATCGCGGGCGTCAATTCCCTGGGAACTTTCGGCAATTCAAAAAAGTGAATCGACAATTTGTCTGTTAGTCGTTCGCGGCGTTCCGTCTTCCCATACGGAAAACGACGAATGATATTTTTGGCGCTTAAAGGAAGAAAAGCCTAAAACGTTTACGGAATATGTTTGGGGAAGCGCCTCGTATTTTTCGCCCGACTTAAAGCCGTCTCCGAAAAGTCGGCTCCGGTAGTACAAAACGCGGTCTGCGCCGAACCCCGCTTTTTTTACTGCGGTTGATGAAAACGATCGTTGAAAATCGCGGGGTCGTATTCGTCGCGATAGACTTTTTTCGGCTTGATTCCAACGCGTTGCAACATCGCTTCTTGCGAATTAGGATCGTCTTCGGGTTTGGGCATGTATTTAAGAGCTTCTTCGGAGTAGCCGAATCCAAAGGTTCCGTTGGACGGTTTGGGGGAGTCGTCGGAGTCGAACAGCGTTTGAAACGATTCGTCTTCGGCGTTTTGCGCGGCGTAGTCGTTGGGGACGTCGACGTTCCTGTTGACGACGTCGTATCGCGACGCGGCGCCTTGACGCAGTCGCGGCCCGCTGCGGTCGCGCTTCGTCGCTTTGGCGTGTTCCGTCAGGACCGGCTCCGTTTTGAGCGAATTGATCCATTCGACGAAATTCTCGCAGTCTTTGAGGGAACTGCGGTCGTTTCCAAACGGATAGACGCGCTCTCCTTTGGCGTCGACGATTTCCGGATGGTTCAACAGGGGGCTATGTTCGAAATCGTCGAAATCGACGTAGTCGAGCGTCTCGCGCAAATTATGCAACAACGCGAGTCGCGCGGCGGGGCCGAGCGCTTTGGGACGAACGCGGTACGCCGAATTGGAGGCCGCTCCGTGGCAGTCGGCGACGGAACAGCGTTTTTGCAAAATCGGCTGCGCTTTTCGACTGAATCGCTCGATCGTCGAAAGCGGAATCGGCTTGGCCCATTCGTTGATTTCCGCGTCTTCGGGCGTTTGAGTTTGCGTTTTGACGCTTGACGCGGCGGGACGCGCTTTTTGAGCGCGATTCGCGGCGGCTTCGGCGGCGCGGGCGGCGTCGGCGCGAAAAGCTTCTTCCTGGACGAGGTCGTCGATTTTTCGCTTGAGCGCGTACTGTTCCGCCGGATCTTTGGACGACTCGTATTTCTGGCGCAAAACCTTAATCGCTTCCGCGCCAAGTTGGCGTCGACTCGCCCAGTCGGCGAGTTTCAACACTTCGTTGACGTCTTCCATGCGCGTTTGCGACGCTTTATATTGGAAAACCGATTCTCGCGTCGAACCGACGTAAAGCGCGTCGAGTTTCGAGATCATCGTCGAACCGCCCCCTTCGAATTCCAAAAGGTAGGAGGATCCGCGATCGATTAAAAAACCTTCGTTGATCGCGCCGAGTCGCGTGAGCACGAAGCTCTTCTGTCGCTCCTGATCGTCTTGCGCAAACGCGACGGTCGTCGCGACAAAAATCGCGATCGCGCAAAGCGCAAATCGAGGCGCGGTCGTTTTTAACATAGTCGAACCTCCATGTTCAACGATTATTGCGCGCCGGACGCCGCGTTTCAATTCTCCACGCGGAAACTTTGTTCAAATCCGACACAATCAAGTAGGTTTCGTCGTTCCAGGTCGCGGAACATATCCCCGAGATTTCTTCTCCGTATTGGAACACGTCAAGTTGCGTTCCGTTCGCGTCGAAGAATTGCGCGACGCCGTCGGGCGACGCGACCGCCCATTCGTCGTAGCCGTCGTAATTCAAGTCGAGCGCGACGATTCGTTCCATTTCGGAGTCGGGCGCGTTAGGGACGGGGCTTCTCCACAATTCTTCGCCGTTTGGCCCGATCCCAACGAACGAAGCGCGGTTCGTTTCGATATTGGAAACGATCGCGACGATATTCGGGGAGTCGTCTTTCGCGTTCGGGGTCGTCGCAAACGACAAAATTAAATTTCCTTGCGGAACGCGAATTTCGTCGAGTTTCTCGCCCGTGCGCGGATCAAGTTCGGCCAGCGAGTTGTCGAGTCCCTCGTCGCTGTCGATCGCAAAGAGCCGCAATCGGTTTTCCCCGGAATCGAAAAACGCGCCCAAACGGCGAGGCGACGCAATCGACTCGTTTTTCCAAAGGATCTTCCGCGCCTCCATATCGACGCAATAAACGCCGTTCGTTTGCGAGTCGTTTTGAAGAGGCCCGTTCAACAAACTCACGAGCAGTTCCGGCTCGTCGTCGCCGTCGACGTCCGCAAAGAGCGCGTCTCCGACAAATTGATCGCGAGCGCGCCCGACGTCGAGCGAGCCAAGATCGTGAAAATCCTTGTCGAAACGGTGCAGCTTGCCCGACTGGCCTTTGGCGGACGCCGCGTAATATCGCTTGCCCGATCCAAACGCGATCGTTCGCGCGAACTCGATCGGCTCTCCGGGCGCGGCCGCCGGAGACGTCTTGCGAATCAGGCTCCCCGACGTCGTAATAAGCGCGAGCGCGTTTCCGTCGCACGGAACGACGACTAATTCGTCGGGGATTTGGCTTTCTTCGGCAAGGGGCGCGAATTCTTCGCCGACGGAGACGGTTTTCAATTGCGGTTTGAGTTCCGACTTCATGACGGCGAGCGGATTCGACGGCGCGTAAAGCGCGTTAAAACGCCATATTTCGCGCATGCCGAACGTCTTGGGAAACGCGCGCGCGGGCGCGAAAATCGGGTCGGCGAAATCGGTCGTGGATCGGTACAAATCGCGAACGTCCGACTCTTCGACAAACTCGGCGAAACGCGTCGCTTTCGCGTAATACGCGCTGAAATCTTCGGCGCCGACGTCGGTTCCGTCGAGCGCGCGCGTCAGGATTTTTTGCAGACGCTCAAACGAAAATCTGTCGCAAACGCATTTGACGACGACGCCCTGTTCGTCGAGCAGGACAAGCGCGGGGGCCTCGATTTTCGGAAAGTCGTGCGCCTGTTCGCGCGCCGCGTTGGGGTCGAGCCGCGTCGAAGGAACGCGCAGACCCGTCGCCGCCGAACGCGCAAGCGTTTCTTCGTCGGGTTGGTCGACGTCGACGTTGACGGCGGCAAATTGGAGCCGCGAGCGATCAAACGGATAGGTCGACGCTTCGGCAAACGCCTGACTCGCGCTGAAATTGAGGGAACTTGAGTCCGACGCGCTCCACAGGTAGAGCAAAGTCGACTTGCCCTGATCGAATCGTATCGGTTCGGGTTCGGACTCCGTCCCCGCGCTTAAATTCTCCAGCGCTTCTATGGGGAAAACGCGTTTGAGCGGCAAAAGTTCCGGCGGCAAAAATTTGTCGACGGCTCGAACGTCGGCGTCGTCCGACGGAAGCTCAAACGCGGACAAATCGTCGATCGGCGCGTCCGAAACGACTTGTTTGGGGAAATCGATTCTGATCGCGACGACTTTCGTCTCGTCGAACGGGGACGCGGTTTGTTCGAGCGGCAACTCGCATCGAACGAGCGTCTTGGTCGAGCGCGCGATCCACAAGACGCGAATTCCGTCTTCCGCCGTTATTTGGAGTCGGTCGCATTCGAGCGGTTTGTCGTCGGCGTCGAATTGCAAATATTCCGGTTCGAGCGTTTTGAGTTTCGCTCCGTCCGGAACAAAAGTTTTTTTCGGATCTTTGGCGTAAAGCAAGACGAGTTGCGGCGACGTCCAGAATAAATTGGTCGGGACGCCTAAATCCGCCGCTTGCGCAAACGTCGCGTCCGGATAGAACTCTTTGATCGCCGCGACGACCAGCGGCGCGGGCGATTCGAGTTTCTGACCCTGAAACGCTTTGTCTAGGATTTCCGCGCGCGTCGTTTTGCCGTCGCACCGCAACAAGCTCGAGCCTAAATTGACGCGCATGCAATTCGGCTTGGCGATCGAAACGGAGCAGGGAACGCGATACGAGCGCGTTTGACGCGTCTGTTCTTTCGACTCCGTTTCGCAAAGCAGTTCGACGTATCCTTCGTCGGAATAGTATTTCGCGTTGGCGTAAACGTAGGTCGTTTCCCGAAGGAGCCCCTCGGGCGTGAGCGTCGGATTGACCGCCGGCCGCGCTTTAACTTCTTCGTTTTGCGCCGCGCGGGCCTGTCGCCGCGCTTCGCGTCGTTCGGCGCGTCGACCGCACCCCGATCCCAGCGCGCTTGACGTCAGCAACGCCGCGACAAGACATAGCGTCGCAGTCGGCGCCATGCGGGCGAGTCGTTCGAAGAGCGCGCGAGGGGTATTCATCGATTTTCCTTATTGACGAAACGTTCGTAAAACAACGGGCTTTTTTTCGGTTTCAACGGTCCGGGCGCCGACGACGGCGCTTCGGCGATTATAGTTTAAATCGACGTTAAAAATCAAGCCCGATTTTTCATATCTATAGGCGTTAAATTACTAATTTTACCAAATTTATTGACTTCGCCCCAAGTCCCCTTGAACGTTCGACGAATTCAACGCTCAATGTTTGCGTAAAGCAACTAATGTGAAATTTCGGAAAAACTCGTAATTTTTTGGGTAAATTTTCCGGATTGAGTTGCAATTTGAATTCGACTCGCCTATACTGATGAAGAATTGGTTATTTTCGATCTTCGCGCGTGCGGAGGTCGAGGTTTCTTCGACGCGTTATCGGCGTGTTGGAACCGTTTTTACACGATTGCGGCGGGGCCCGGCTCCGTCGCCTATTTAAGGACATACAGTAATGCGAAAGACGATCTGCGCAGTCGCGATGTTGCTTGCGACGTTCGGTTGTTTCTCGGTCGCGAACGTCCAGGCGGACGACGCGGAAGAAGGTTTTGTTTCCATTTTCGACGGCAAGTCGCTCGACGGTTGGGCCAAACACGGCGGCTCGGCCAAGTATAAGGTCGAAGACGGCTGCATCGTCGGCGAATGCGTTCCGAACACGCCGAACAACACCTTCCTGGTTTATGAAAAACCTTTTGGCAACTTCATTTTCAAATGCGATTTCAAAGTCGAAGTTCCCGGCAACTCCGGCGTTCAGTTCCGCAGCGCGATTCGTGAAAACGACGACCGCGTCTTCGGATATCAGTGCGAAATCGCGCCCGGCGATAAAGACACCTGCCGTATTTACGACGAAGGTCGCCGCGGACATCAAAAGGATCGCGTCTGGCTCGACAACACTCCGGAAGAAGTCCTGAACGAATCGATCGCCACCTACAAAGAAGGCGAATGGAACTCCCTTGAAATCCAGGCGATTGGTCCGTCCATCCGCACCTGGCTCAACGGCAAGCCGGTCGTCAACATCTTCGATTATCTTGATTTCTCCGGCGTTTTCGGGCTCCAGATTCACGCCGGAACCCAGGGCAAAGTCTGGTGGAAGAACGTCCGCGTTAAGGACCTCGGCGTTTCCGAATGGAAAGACTTCTTCGTCAAGACCGACAAAGGTTGGGATATCGACGGCGCTTATAAGTGGCCTGAAGACGTTCCCGAAATTTGGTCCTTCACCGAAGACGGCGTGTTGATCGGCCAGCACGACGACACGGAACCGCGCGACGGTCTGGTCGTCTCGAACGATTCTTACGACGATTTCGCCGCGAAAGTCGAATACGTCTTCAAGGGCGGCGTCAACTCCGCGCTCTATTTCCGCGCTCATGAAGTCAAGACCACGTGGCTCCTTCGCGGCTGCCAGGACGAAATCGCCGGCAACGGTAAAGAAGCCGCTATTTGGCACACCGCCGGCGTCGACGACGAAGGCAAAAATATTCCCGGTCGCGGGTGGCTTGCCGCCGACGACGAATTTGTCGAAACGATTCGCAACAAGGGCAACGACGACTGGAACGAAATCGCCGTCTGCGCTTGCGGCGATCACGTTACGACCTTCCTCAACGGCTTCCGCGTCGTCGATCTCGTCGACCCGCTGATTGAAAAAGAAGGCAAAGTCGGGCTCCAGCTCCACGGCGGTTCCGACGGCTCCATGTGGTTCAAGAACTGGAAAGTCATGCCGATCACCAAGGAACAACGCGCTCTTATCGAACGCTGATTGTTTTAAAGTCGGCCTTTAGGCTTCGGATTGCGGCGTCGTCGCCGCAGTCCGATTTTCGTATAAATCTTGAAAATAAAGGATTTTTTCAATGAAAAAACTTACGGGACTTCTCGCCGTTCTCGCGGCGGCGTTTTGCGCTTCCGCCATGGCGCAGGAATTCACCTCCGTCGAAGCGATTGAAAAAGACGGAACTTACGTCGACGCGTTCAATATTCAGGGCGAATATCTTTGGCCCGCCAAGAACCGCGCGTTCCAGGTGATCGCTCGCGGCGCCGACAAATTCGACGTGATCGGTTATCAGGACGGTCTTCCGGGCAACGGCTGGGATCGCAGCAAGGCTCGTTTCTTCGCTTCCGCCGAACTCAAAGACGGCAAACTTGTTCTCGCGCCTCAAAGAATGCATATTCCGCGCAAGGGCGAAGACGCCGACCTGATCTTCAACGACGAACAAAAAGCGACCCCGATGTCCGCCGAAATTAAAGACGGCAAGTACATCCTCAACTTTGGCGGCGAAATCGAACTTCAAAAAGTCGATCGCGAAAGCGAAACGCTCGGCATGAAAGCTCCGGAAGGCGCGATCGTCCTCTTCGACGGCAAAGATTGCGGTTGGTTCGACGGCAAATTCAACTTGAGCGACGCTCAAAAAGACGCGTTCTGGTCTGAAGCGCGCTTCAAGCCGTTCGAACGCGGCAAGTCGTACACGCTCCACATTGAATTTATGCTTTCGTTCATGCCCAACGCGACCGGCCAGGGCCGTTCGAACTCCGGCGTTTATATTCAGGAAGAATACGAATGCCAGGTTCTCGACTCCTTCGGGCTCGAAGGCGAAAACAACGAATGCGGCGGTTTCTATCAACAGCTCAAGCCGGAAGTCAACATGTGCTTCCCGCCGTTGACCTGGCAAACCTACGATTTCGAAGTTACGCCCGCGAAATATGAAAACGGCGAAAAAGTCGCCAACGCGAAGATCGTCGTCAGGCACAACGGCGTGAAGATTCAGGACGCCGAACTTGAACACGAAACGCCGGGCGGCAAGAACGAAAAGTCCGAAGCGACCGAAACGACCGGACGCGGACTCTATCTGCAAGGCCACGGCAACAAGGTTCAGTACCGCAACGTCTGGATCAAGTACAACGACTGAGTTTAACGGCGCGTTTGCGTTACGATCAGCAGGCGCAAACGCGTAGATTTTTCCCCGAAACGTCTTAACGCGGTTCGGGGATTTCTTTTTACCTGGCGAAACGTTATGCGAATAGTCGGCATAGGCGTCGACGCGACGGAGATTCAACGCGTCGTCGACGTATACGAACGACATCCGGAATCTTTTCTAAATCGCGTCTTCACGAAACGCGAACAAGAGTATTGTCTTGCGCGCAAACGCAATATGGGCGAGTCTTTAGCTGCGCGTTGGGCGGCGAAAGAAGCCGCGCTCAAAGCGTTGGGCGTCGGCTGGGCCGCCGGGGTCGCGTGGACCGACGTCGAGGTCGTCAATTTGCCCAGCGGCGCGCCGGTCCTGCAATTTTTCGGAGGCGCGAAAGAAGTCGCCGACAAGTTGGGCGTCGTCGACGCGAAAATTTCGCTTACGCATTGCGAAACGCTGGCGATTGCGTACGTTACGCTTAGCGCCAACGATTGACGATAGAACGAGGAAAACGAAAATGTTCAAAAAAACGCTGTTATTACTGTCGGCGCTCGCCGTGTCGGCGTTTGTCGCCGCGCAGTCTGGCGCGCAGGAAATTAACTCGCCGGTTGGCGCGAAACACGTCGTCTGGATCGGATCCGACGGGTTTGGCGCGCATTACGTCAATTGGGACGAACTCCCGAATTTAAAGAAGATGAAAGAAAACGGCGCCTGGACGTTGCATATGCGTAGCGTGTTGCCTTCGGCGTCCGCGATTAACTGGGAAACGCAACTTACCGGCGCTCCGTCCGAATCGCACGGATACCGCACCTGGGGAAGCAAAGTCCCCGATCTTCCGCCGATCTTCGTCGGTGAAAACGGGCGTTTTCCCGATATTTTCCACGTCGTAAAACAGGCGATTCCCGACGCGAAGACCTCGGTTGTGTATTCGTGGGACGGAATCGGCTACCTCTTTGACAAAGCCGCGCTCGACTCCGACAAATACGTCCAACAAGAGGACGAAGTCTACGAGACGGGCAAGGGCTATATCGCCGAAAAGCCGACGTTTACGTTCATTTACTTCCACGAGCCGGACATTACCGGTCACGGACAGGGCTGGGGAACGGAGGCGTATCAGGCGATGTTGACGACGATCGACGCTTACGTCGGCAAACTCCTCGCCGATATTGAAGCCGCAGGTATCGCCGACGACACGGTCGTGCTCTTCTCGTCCGACCACGGCGGTTCCGAAAAGGGACACGGCGACGCGAGAATGGATCATATGGAAGTTCCGTTCATTATCTACGGCAAAGGCGTTAAAGCGGGCGAAATTACCGACGTCGTCGTTCATTACGACGTCGCCGCGACGATCGCCTGGATTTTGGGCGCCGACGCGCCGCAGGCGTGGCGCGGACTCCCCGTCTTATCCGCGTTCGACGCGCAATAACCCGCGCGGCGCAACCCCGACGCAGTAATCAATCTTTTTACGCAATAATTGGAGACAGCAACGATGTTTAAGAAATGTTTAAGCGTGTTTGCGGCGTTAGCCGTGTTGGTCGCGTTCTCGGCGTTGAGCCAGGCGCAGGAAATCAACTCGCCGGTCGGCGCGAAGCACGTGATCTGGATCGGATCCGACGGATTCGGCGCGCACTACGTCAATTGGGACGAACTCCCGAACCTGAAGAAAATGAAGGAAAACGGCGCGTGGACGCTCCATATGCGCAGCGTGTTGCCGTCCTCGTCCGCGATCAACTGGGAGACGCAAATTACCGGCGCGCCGTCCGAATCGCACGGCTATCGCACCTGGGGAAGTAAAGAACCGGACCTTCCGCCGATTTTCATTGGCGAAAACGGCCGTTTTCCCGATATTTTCTACGTGATTAAACAGGCGTACGCCGACGCGAAGACCTCTTGCGTCTATTCGTGGGACGGGATTGGCTTCCTTTATGACAAAGCGTGCGTCGACGTCGATAATTCCGTCAAGAGCGATCCCGAAGTTTACGAGACGGGCAAGGCGTATATTGCCGACAAGCCGACTTTCTCGTTCATTTATTTCGGCGAGCCGGACGGCACGGGGCACAGCATTGGCTGGGGAACTCCCGAGTATCAAAAGATGCTGACGATTATCGACGATTACGTCGGCAAACTCCTCGCCGACATTGAAGCCGCCGGAATCGCCGACGACACGGTCGTTATCTTCACCGCCGACCACGGCGGGACCGAAAAAGGACACGGCGATCTTCTCATGGAACACATGGAAGTTCCGTTCCTCGTCTACGGCAAAGGCGTTAAAGCGGGCGAAATCACCGACGTGGTCGTTCACTACGACGTCGCCGCGACGATCGCCTGGATTCTCGGCGCGAAACAGCCGCAAGCGTGGCGCGGCCAGCCCGTGAAGTCGGCGTTTGACGCGCAATGATCGCGTAAACTCGTAATAACGGAGACAAACCAATGTTAAAGAAATATTTAACAATCGTCGCGGCTTTGACCGTTTTAGTCGCGTTCATAACGACGAGCCGAGCGCAGGAAATCAACTCGCCGATTGGCGCGAAACACGTGATCTGGCTGGGATTTGACGGACTTGGCGCGCATTACGTCAATTGGGACGAGCTCCCGAATATGAAGAAGATGAAGGAAAACGGCGCGTGGACGCTTCATATGCGCAGCGTGTTGCCGTCCTCGTCCGCAATCAACTGGGAGACGCAAATTACCGGCGCGCCGTCCGAATCGCACGGCTATCGCGACTGGGGAAGCCAAAAGCCCGATCTTCCGCCGATTTTCATTGGCGAAAACGGCCGTTTTCCCGATATCTTCTACGTGATTAAACAGGCGATTCCAGACTCCAAAATTTCCAGCGTTTACTCGTGGGCCGGTATCGGCTATCTCTACGACAAAGGCGCGGTCGACGACGACCAGGCCGTTCAGGGCGACCCCGCCGTTTTCGAGCAGGGCAAAGCGTTTATCGCCGACAAGCCGACCTTCTCGTTCATCTATTTTGGCGACCCGGACCGAACCGGACACAACATCGGTTGGGGAACGCCGGAATATCAGCAGACGCTCGTCGCCATGGACGAATACGTCGGCAAATTGCTCGAAGCGATTGACGCCGCAGGTATTGCCGACGACACGGTCGTCATAATCACCGCCGACCACGGCGGCACCGACAAAGGGCACGGCGACAAGCTCATGGAACACATGGAAGTCCCGCTCATTCTCTATGGCAAAGGGGTTAAACCCGGCGAAATTACCGACGTCGTCGTTCACTACGACGTCGCCGCGACGATCGCCTGGATTCCTGGAGCGAAAATCCCGCAAGCATGGCGAGGATTGCCCGTGAAATCGGCGTTTGACGCGGAATAAATCGCGAAGCACGAGCCGCCGTCAGTAGACGGCGGATACGACGCCTTTTGGCGTCGCGTAAATTAAAGAAAAACGGCGTTCGAGGCGTTGGCTTCGGACGCAGTTTCTGTGGCGTATTTGCATTGATTAGGGAATAAAAATGGGACGCGGAGTTGAATATCAGTGCGAGTGCGGCTATAGAGATATGATGTTTTATGGCACAGGTTTCTTCACTGACATTTATTTCAAGGACATGATCAAAAAAGGCGAATATGGCAAAAAGTGGAAATACTACATGATGTTGCACCCTTTTCTAAAGTTTCGAGAGGAAAGAGTTCTGAGTGTATGTCCCTCATGCGGCTTTTTCAAGAACGGAAACGACATTCGTTTCGTAAGGGGCATTGGCATATTAGGTATGCTCGGTTTCGGACGCAAAGAAGAAGAACTTGTTAAAGGTATTGAAGAGCCTTGTGACAGGTGTGGTGACGAAATGGAGTTTTTCTTCCCTAAAGATATCGATTATGTTTATCAAAATGATCCAACGCGGCGCAGTAAAGTGGGGAAGATACCAACATTGCATTGTCCGGAATGTGGAAAAGTTCTTAAAGGAGAAATGACACTGTTTTGGGATTGATGTGACAGACGGTGGAATTAGAGACTTTCCGATTCTTCTAAAAATATTTGGCTTTCCCATCCCTCGTTTCATTACGTTTAAATCGACGCATTTATCAGAAGTGCGTCGATTTTTTGTTTTGCGCAAGAGACAATAGCCGTTGAAGAACTGATTCGATGTGTGTCAGAAATCGCCTACGCATATCGCGCGACGTCGGATAATTAAATTCGGTAAAACGTTGCGTTTTTATAACGACGACGCAACGTTAGCCACGAGGCGTCAGCCGCGCGAAGCGCGAAAGCCGCCTTCATTGGAGGCGGATAAGGGCGATGCGTAGGCGATACGATATGAACAACGCGGCGGTTAATAATGGATTGAATTAAATAACGTCACGTCTCGCGACTTCGGCGCGTCGCCGTGTTTTTTGTGATATTTTCGCCGATATATCTCTCGTATTTGTCCGTTTCGGCGGCGCGTCCTCGTCTTATTTCTTCCTCAAAATCAGCGCGTAATCCTCCGCGCCGGGTTTTTCCGGGGCGTTCCACGTCCCCTGAGCGTCCGCGCGAATCTCGCCGATTTCGATCGTTTCCCCGGTTCTCGGGTCGAACCACGCCGCGTCGTAACTCCCGTTCGCGTCCATGCCGAGAACGGCGCCGGAATTTTTGCTCCGCGCATAGAGATATTACTCCGGCCATTAAATCTCGACACTAGGTTCCGTAAACACATCGCCTAATGTACTCCAGTTTTTTATGTTCAAATAGCTTTATGACTCTGCTCGGACTTGTTTGAAGCTTTCGCATAAAACTCCGTATTTTTGATT
>JAFZNK010000182.1 GCA_017550965.1 Thermoguttaceae bacterium | reverse complement strand
CAATTGCTCGCGCGCTTTGGCGCTGGAACATATCCACGGGCCGCGCAGCGCTTCGATCGACTTATTCCAATCGAAGGACGGCACGCGCTTCGCCAACGTCTTAACGAGCTCGCCCCAGACGCCGGCGCCGGCGACTCCCATCGGTGGAATCTTAAAAACGCGCATTTTCTCGCGACCGAACGCGCGCCCACCATGCGGCCAAACTCGGAGAACCGAATCGGCGTCGGCGACGACGCAAAGTAAATACCTTTCCCGGAACACGCGAGCGTCGAGTCGACTGGCGCTAACGAATTCGGCGTAAGACGTTCGCCGCGCGCGGCGGACGCAATTAAAACCTCGACCAGATCGTCGACGTAAACAAAGGAATAATAACGATCTAACCAGCCTGGAACGACGAAATTCCCGCGACGTTTCGCCATTGCGTAGAGCTGCGCGGAAACCAAATCGCCTTCCCCAAAGACGTATGGAGGGCGAACGACCGTAATCGGAACGGCGTCGGAAAACGTCTGCACCGCGAGCTCCGCTTCGCGCTTACTGCAACCGTAAGGAGAGAGGGGGCGGGGAACGTCCGTCTCGCGCAAGAGACGGTTCGCGCCGAATCGTTCGCAATCGTCCTCACGACTTGCTCGAGGCGCTTTTCCGGAACACGCAAGGGACGAAACGTGGACGAGCGTCGGAACGCGATTCGCCGCGCGACACGCCTCCGCGACGGCGCGCGTCCCGTCGCAATTTACGCGCTGAAACTCGCCGCGCGCGCGCTCGCGCGTTAGACCGGCAAGGTGAAAGACCGCGTCGACTTGATCAACTCCGCGCGCAAGCGCGTCGGTTGAAAAGAGATCGCCGAGAACAAGCTCGGCGCCCAGCGCTTCCAAGTCGCGGCCGCGCGTTTCGGAACGAACGAGACATCGAACGCGCGCGCCGCGCTCGATAAGTCGCGTCGTCAAGCGTCGTCCAATAAAACCGGTCGCGCCGGTTACAAAATAGCTCTCGGTCATATCGCAAATAGCAAACGTTAGCGCGTCGCCTTATCGGCGCTACGATTAAGTTGGGCGTTGGCGTCAAGATCGCGAATCCAGGCGGGAACGGGAACGATCTTGCCCTGTTTATTAACGGTTGCGAGTCGAATTCGTCCGGTCGCGAGCAATTCGTCGCCGCGATAGAGTTCGTGCTCGTGTTCAAGGCTTGCTTTCGTTATGCGCGCGACGCGCGTCTTCAGTGTGAGGACGTCGTCGTATAGCGCCGGTTTCAAGTAGGAGCATTCCGCCTTGACGACGACCATCATCGTCTGGTCTTCTTCAACTTCGCGATAGCTAACGCCGGTCGCTTCGCGGAGCAGTTCGGTGCGTCCCATTTCAAAATAGGTAAAATAATTGCCATGGTAGACGACCCCCATTTGATCCGTCTCCTGATAGCGCACGCGAAATTGAATAACGTTTTCGCGCCCGACGGAGGACGGTGCGGATTGGGAATTCGAATCGTTCGTTTCGTTCATTTTCATGGCTCCATGCGCGAGTTACGGCTTGCGACGGCGAACTTGTTATTCGTCGTCCTTGGCGGATTCGTCTTGCTCGTCCGTCTTATCCTTCTTCTTTTTCTTTTTCTT
>JAFZNK010000181.1 GCA_017550965.1 Thermoguttaceae bacterium | reverse complement strand
TGTGCGCCCACTTTCAAATTCTGGGCGCATAAAAGAGATCGTTTGAATGGACGCGGCGCCTTTATTAACTGATCGCGCTCGTTCAAACGATCTAACGATCAGTATAATCCGCGCTTCAACGAATTGCAAGTCCCCAGAAAGCGCGCGCCAACGCCTATCGGGCGCGTTCGGAGGGCTACTACCTGCGGAGCTGAAATTTATTCTTCCCATGGCGTCGGGTAGCGGGCGGGGGAGGCGTCGACACAACGTAGACGACGTCTTCCTCGACGTTGGGGAAAGCGCGAATAAAGTCGTCGAATGAGGTTTTGACCGTTTTATACTCTTTAAGACGTTCTTCAGCGATCATGCCCCGAAAGAAATGCAGTAGAAAGGTAAACGCTCCGTATCGTTCGCGAATTTGCTTGAGCTTAACGATAAACGCCGCGCTTGCGCCCTCGCGCGGCGGGCATTTGTCCACTAAATGTTCAGAATAGAGCCCGTACGTTACAATGAACGCATACGCGTTGCTCTTGCCGTTCTGGACAATTTTGCCGACGGGCGTATCGTTCATATCCGTGAGATGGAAAGGGGACGGTTTGGAATCGGGCTTGAAGATCGACAGTAGTTCGCTTTTCGAGCCCGGGCAGGACATACAGACGAAGTAACTCATTCTTTTATCTTGCGCGTATTTCTTCCTCGACTAGACCTTCTTGGAGAAAAGGGACTCTTTGGGAACCCCGAGGGATTCGTATACTGCGACGAGATCCTTGATCGTCTTCTTAGAGAACTTGACCGGCTGATAAGGTTTGCCTTCGGTTATATTATAAAGCGGCTCGCCGTCATGAGTCGTCGCGTCTTCGTTACTCGTTTCAACGACGGCGCCCGACTGAATCAGAATAGAAACGCACTCGCGCCATTTCGCGTCGAATTCTCTGTCGAGACAGAACGTAAGAGTTGCGTCGAACAGCGGGTAACGGCGCTCGCAACTAATGTTGTAACTCCTGGTATCGTAATTAACGTTCGCGCCTCGTTGGATTAGCATACGGCATATTTCCGGCTCGCGACATGCGACCGCTTCGATTAGCATAGTCGCGCCCAGCGCGTCGACGCGATTGACGTCGGCGTTGGCGATTAGCAGTTCGATAAAGTCGAGGTAATTCTTTCGCCGTTCCTCGGCGTCGTAAGGCGTCCGATTGAGTTCGCCGAAGAGTAGCGAGACGAAGTACTGGTTATTGTGCGGTAAAAAGGAGGCGGTGGGATCCATATCGAGCGTCTTAGCGAGGAGCTTCAAGGCGGCGTCGAATTTTCGCGCGTCGACGAGAGGCCGTATCCCGTAGACGGCGAGAACGCACTTCTTCTGATCGAGGACGGCGTCTGATTGAGAGGGAAATGTTACCTCTTTTAAATCCTTGGGAGAGGCAACGTGAAACTTGTCGGAAAAGAGTTCCTCCGGCGCAATAGACTCTTGCGATTTGAGAAAGTCAATCCGCTCTTCGGTAACGTATCGATCGACGACGTTTCTAAAAGGCGCGCCGTACCGATTGTTCAGCGTCATGATTTCATAGAGCGGTATTAACTCGATAAAACTCGTTTCGGAGCGACAGACGCCGGGGACTTCATACTTGCGAACGCCGTAATAGGGGAGGCAGGGATTAGCGCCATATTTCATTAAAACGTTGAAAAGACGAATTACCTTGTCGAAGAAAAGCCAAGGATAAAGATAGTTCTCGTATTTCAAAATGTAAAGGAGAGAACCCAAAAAGGTTAATCCGCGTATATCGGCGCGATTGACGTCGGC
>JAFZNK010000180.1 GCA_017550965.1 Thermoguttaceae bacterium | reverse complement strand
TTGAGGCGCGTGCGAGACACGCCGAGATTATGCCGCTACAAACGCTCAGGGTAGCCGGCTAAGCTAGGATTCATGCGTCTAACAATCCAAAATCACTCAAGATAGAATCAACCTCTTCGTAGTCGTCGACGCCTAACGTCGCGTCGCCCGCCAGTGCGTTAGAAATTGCTTGTTCGGGCGTTCTCGCTCCGCAAAGCACAACAGTCTTCTCATAGCGCGACGCGACCCATGCGGCGGCGAATTGCCCCATATTGAGGCAATAACGTTTCGCAACGTCGCCCAGCGCGGTTAACGCTTTATTAACGCGAACAACGTTTTCTCTGGAAAAGGTCGGGTTATTTATCCTGAGATCGCCGCGCTTAAACTCTCTTTCAGGGTCAATTTTCCCTGTTAATAAACCGTTTTCAAGGGGAGAATAGGCGAGAAAAGAAACGTCTTTATCACGACAAAAATCGAGAACGCCGTTCCTCTCAACGCGACGATCCAGCATGGAAAACCGCTCCTGATCAGCGTCAAGAACGCCGCAATTGGAATACTCCTCCAGTTGAAATCGTGACGCGTTAGAAACACCAATCGCGCGGATCTTACCTTCTCGTTTCATATCTTCCAGAACTCCCATCGTTTCCGCAATAGGAGTCGTCTTATCGGAAACATGATGAACCTGCATTAAATCGATATAATCCGTTCCCAATCGACGCAAACTATCCTCGACGCCCTGTCGAACAATCTCGGGACGAAGCAGACGATACACGACATACTTTTCAAGCGATTCTGTTCTTCCGTCGTCGTCGGCAAAACAATGTCGTTCTCCAACATTTGGCCGTAGAGGTTGCAACGACCAGTACAAGCCGCATTTCGAAGCAATAACAATGGAATCGCGACGCAGTCCGCGGATCGCTTGACCGACAACAGTTTCAGAACGTCCAAATCCATAAATTGGAGCCGTGTCGATTGTGGTTATTCCAGCGTCCAGAGCCGTGCGAATCGTATTAAAAGCGACGGAATCGTCGCTACCGCCCCACATCCAACCGCCTAACGCCCAAGTTCCGAGAGCAATAACCGAAGCGCTAACATCCGTTGATCCAATTTGACAAAACCGCATAAATCACCTAATGGTTTATGAAAAAGGCCGTCTCTCCCCGCAAATACGCGCTCATTATAAGAAAAATCGAGCGCGCTTCAAGTTGGGCTTTTACTCGAAACCTAAAGATAATTCGACCGTCTTTCTTTTCTAAAAATTTCCGAGAAAAACTTGTTATTATCGCTCCGTTCAGGTAGAATTAATCCAGTCGACCGACGACTGTTCATTGTGTAATAACGTCGCTCTTAGCGAGCGGAATTACTCTGCTCGTTATTACGTTTACCTTTTTACCGCTATAAAGGATAAGTCATGCGATTCTCCCATTTGAGCTTTGCTTCAATTCTTAGCCTCTCAACATTAGCCGCGTTGACGTTTGGGGCTTTTTCTTTTGATTCACATATTGCTTTTGGCCAAAACGCCAATTACGACGAATCAAAGGTCCCCCAGTATGTCCTTCCGGATCCGCTAATCGCGGAAGACGGAACAAAAATTGATACTCCGGAAGATTGGAAAAATATTCGTCGTCCCGAAATCCTCAAACAATTTCAAACGGAGATGTTTGGCAAATATCCCGAGGCGGACCTCTCAAAAATCAAATTTGAAGAGATTTTCACTTACGACAAGTTCCTTGGCGGCAAAGCGACTATAAAAGTTGAGCGCGTCTATTTCAACGCGCCTGAATCGAAGCCCAAAATGGATCTGATGATTGTCGTGCCCAACGATCGTAAAGGAGCGGTTCCTGCGTTTCTCATGCCCAACTTTCAGGGCAATCACACGACAAACGACGACGTAAATATTCCAGTTTCTGTCGCTGACGAGACCATTCACAATAAAGATAAATCTCCTGACGAAGTTCGAGGAGTCGCCAAGTCGCGCTGGTCTTATGAAAGAATTGTCAACAGCGGTTACGCTATCGCCACCGTTTTCTACGAAGAAATTGACCCCGATTTTGACGACGGTTTCAAAAACGGCGTTCATCCGCTCTTCACTAACTTCGATGTGGAATCGGGAGATTATCCGGCGACAATCTCCGCTTGGGCTTGGGGCTTGTCTCGCGCGCTTGACTGTTTGGAAACGCTTCCTGAAATCGATTCTAAAAAGGTCGTTCTTCTAGGCCATTCTCGACTTGGTAAGACCGCTCTCTGGTGTGGAGCTAACGACGAACGTTTTGCAGGCGTCGTTTCTAACAATTCCGGTTGCGGCGGAGCGGCGCTTTCTCGTCGTGAATTTGGCGAGACGGTAAAAAGAATTAACCAATCTTTCCCTCATTGGTTCTGCGCAAATTTCCATAAGTACGGAGACCGCGTCAACGATCTTCCGATGGACGAACACGAGTTAATTGCGCTAATAGCGCCTCGCCCCGTTTACGTCGCAAGCGCCAGTGAAGACCTATGGGCTGATCCCAAGGGAGAATTCCTGTCTGCGCTCAACGCAGATCCTGTTTATCGTCTTCTCGGCACAGACGGTTTCGGCGGAGTTACGGAAGAACCAGACGTCGACGTGTCCGTTGGAGCGACGATTCGTTATCACAGACGCACGGGCAAACATGACGTTACCGATTTTGATTGGGAGCAATATGTTAATTTCGCCAATTCGATTTTTGGCGCGCAAAAGTGATTACTGTCGCTCGATAGATTCTATAACGCCGCAGTATGTTGTCTTCATCTTTGTAACTCGGAGTTTACCATGAAACAAAACGAACGACGTTCTGCTGCGGCAAATCAAAAGAATTCCCCCTTTCTTCTTCTCCTGATCTTGACGTTACTCATTCGTGGGGGAGTTCTTTTTATTTCCCTTTCTTCTTTCAACGACGATCCGGACGGATACGCTCGACTGGCGGAGAATTGGTCGTCTTACGGAATCTTTGGAACGGGCGACCAGGCGACAGCCTTTCGTCCTCCGCTCTATCCGTGGACTTTAAAAGAGCTCGCATTTCTCCAAACGCCGACTACTCGTTCCGCAAATGGAAAAACAAAGGGCGCAATCGGTTCCAATCTGGCGCTTTCTCGAAACGCTTCGATAGCGCTACTGCACTGGATCATCGGTTTAGCGACCGTCTTGTTGGTCTATCGCTTGGCCTTGTATGCCGATCTTTCCCAAAGAAGCGCGGCTTTTGCCAGTCTTTTAGTTGCAGTTGATCCAATTCTGCTACAACAGTCCCGTCTGGTAATGACCGAAACGCTCGCAGCGTTCTTCTCGGCGATAACTCTTCTCGGTATCGTTGTTTGCATCCAAAAACGCAGTTCACGATTTAGCGTCGTTCTATATCTTGTCCTTGGCGTCCTTTTCGGATTATCGACGCTGTGCAGACCGGCATTCTTTGCTTTCGTGGGATTAGTCTTCCTATGCTTTCTCGCCATTGGTTTTTCGACGGTTTTGTTAGTTAATAAAGCTGGCGTTTTCAATCGCGTCAGAACGCTTAAAAATCTGTCAAACGTCGTGTTTTTACTCCTCGGACTGGGAGTTGTCGTCGTTCCTTGGGCAGTTAGAAATCTCCATGAATTTCATCGTCCAATTTTAACGACAACTCACGGCGGATACACTCTTTACCTGGCTAACAATCCCGAACTCTATCGTCATTATCAAACGTCGCCGCCATGGTCGCTCTGGAATCCCCAAAGTTTTCACGAACGCCGTGAAAAACAGCTTAAACTAGCGTTTGAAGAAAACAATATTGAAGAGAACACAAAGGAGGCGGAACTTTTTCAAGACAAGTGGACCCGTCAGGAAGCCCAAAAAACAGTATCTTCGTCTCCTCAAACTTTTTTGTATTCTTGCTTCATACGCGTTGGAGAGCTATGGAGACTCGTCCCGAACGACGTCGACCGTATCTCGAGTTCAAAGACGTCAACCAGAACTTACCTCAGATATGCCGTCGGTTGTTTTTATGCGTTTGAACTATTCTTTGCATTCGTCGGACTGTTCTGTGGATGTATGAGACGAAATTACAGAAAATCTTTTAACGGTAGCCGACGTTTCTTGGAAACGCCCCTGCTATGGGGGATACTCCTGATTCTTTCAGTTCAAATACCCCACTTGATTTACTGGACCAATATGAGAATGCGGGCGCCATTGGAAGCGTTCCTCCCAATTCTTACCGTTATTGGGATACAAATTGCAAAAGAAGCCTTCTTTTCAAAATTAAATAAATCACTACAATCGGTATAATCTCTACAAACCTTATAACTTTTTTAGAAAAATTATCTTTAAAAACGCAATGTATTCGCATTAGCGTACGTAATTGGTTTAAAATATGCATGGGGTTTTCTCTAAAAGGAGAATTAGACAGAGGTTGCCCATGACGACGTCTCGGGTAACGACTGTCCTGTTTGATACGCAAACGTCCTTTTGGGAAGTAACTGATTCCCCACGTCAATGCCCGCCTTAATCGCTGAGCGGATACTAGCGTCCGCGAAGCGTTTCCCTTGATTACAGCGTTTATTTAACGGTTTTTGAGTAGTTCATCAAAGAACAATGAAGTCTCGTATATTGATCGCTTGCCTGTTCGTCGTGACAAGTTTGGTTAATTCAACAGCATTCACACAAGAAATCGTTTTCGAGGATCGTTTTGAAGGTTCGCTCAAACCCGGCTGGGTTTGGATGCGAGAAAACTCGGCTTGTAGACGTTTCGTCAACAATGCGTTGGAGATTCTTACAGAACCGTTCAGCGAACGGGAGGCGCGAAACGTGCTCGCCAGGCCTTTATCCTTTTTACGAGGCGCCAACGAACAGGAGGATTGCTCCTATCGAATAGAAACAGAATGTTGTTTTGTTACAAAACCGCAAACCCAATACCAGCAATGCGGGGTTTACTGGATTCAGAACGAGCGAGTTCTTTTCAAACTTGTCTTTGAAAACGTCGACGGTCAAATGTACGTTTTCCCCAGCAAAGTTCCCGTTAATTCTCAAGGAGGTCGACTTAGATTAACGGTAACTGGACAGTATATTGTCGCTGAGTATTGCGGACAAAATGAGACTTCGTTCCGTCGCGTATATGAAGGACGAATCGAAAGCGCTCCTAACGACAAGATTAGCTTACAATGTTGGAACGGTCCGCAAAAAAGCGCTAATCAGGATCAATGGGCGCGTTTTTTCTATTTTCGCGTCGAAAAAATTAAGAATTAACGTCCGACGCGCTGTCCGCTATTGGAGCCAAAATGCTAAGGGGCGTTGAAGTTATTTGTTTCTTTACCTGCTATTCAGGCGCATTTTTACTTGAATTACTAAGATTTCGATTCAAGCGCAGTTCTGTTTTGCGGGCGTCCAGTTTCGTTTTTTTGTGTCTTGGGGCCGTTATACACGGAGTGTCTCTCTGTCGAAACAACCTCCTTCAGAACGATCATTTTTTCTCGAACGCAAGCGGCTGGTTTTATGTCCTGGCTTTTGGCTTGATTCTTGTTCAAGTCTATTTGAGCGTTTTTTACTCCAAAATACAGTTTGGACTTTTTTTGTTTCCTTTAACTTTTACGGCGTTGATATTAGGACTAAACGCAACGAATATTGTGTTTCCGGAAAACGCGACATGTCGTTGGATCCGAACGATTCATGCCGGCGCGTTGTTAATGGCGACGCTTGTCTCCTTTCTGGGAGCAGTTACGGGAACGATGTTCCTTCTGCAACGTTATCGACTAAAACATAAGATCTTTTCCGCGAGATTTACCCTCCCCACGCTTGAGTGGTTAGGATGCGGCACGAGACACGCTACAAACGTCGCCGTTCTTTTCCTTGGAATCGGCGTCATTTGCGGCTTCTACCTGCAAATATTTGTTTCCGAAAACGTTCGCCAAACAGCGGTGTGGGAAGATCCGGTAATTGTTGGAGCGACCGTTTTATTTTTTATCGCGTTTTTTTCGAGAATTCGCCGACTCTTGAGAAAAGAGCAAGACGCCAACGCCAACGACGCGACTCTTTCTTTCATATGTTGCGTCGCGTTAATTATTTTACTTTTTTTCGCCGCGTTCACAAATCAGGGACATTGGCGTGGACTGACTTCTTCAAGACTTGAAACAGGAATCGTCCCACCGAACGAATCAAGACTGAATCGGGAGAATATAAACGTCTTTCTTAGAGAAAATGACGACGGTTATTGACGTTCATACAATCCTTTTTGTTCAGTCCCCTTTGCTAGTCTGGGAATATTCCAAGGAGCAGTTTTATGCCGATTCGAGTTATCGGTCTTAACAGTCGCAAATCGCCTATTGAAATACGCGAACTTTTTTCCTTTGACGCTTCCGGCGTGAAAGAGGCGTTAAGCCAATGGCGCGTTCAATATCCTACTGTAGAAGCGGCGTTTGTATCCACGTGCAACAGAACCGAGTTATACATTGCGACAGAAAAAGACGACGTTCCTTCTTATGAAAACGTTTTTCCTTTTTTAGTAGCTCCCCGACATAAGCATGATATTCCGGCTATTCAACCTGAACCGTATGAACGTAACTTTCATTGTTTGGACGACTTTGAAGCAATCACGCATCTTTTTTCAGTTTCCTCCAGCCTTGACAGCATGATCCTTGGGGAACCCCAAATTCTTTCCCAAATGAAAAAAGCGTACGAGCTATCCGTTCGTATGAACGCAACGGGACCTATTTTAAACTACGCCTTTCAAACCGCTTTTAAAACGGCAAAACGCGTCTCTGTTGAAACGGAGATTTTCAAAAGAAGAGTAAGCATTCCCAGCGTCGCTGTCGTCGATTTTGCCCTTAACATTTTTGAACGTCTCAGCGATAAAAAGACGTTCGTATTAGGGGCGGGTGAAATGGCGGAAGAAACCTTAAAATATCTGGCCGATTATGGGGCAAAGTCCATAATTGTCGCAAATAGGAATCGTGAAAAAGCGGAAAAACTCGCTAATGATTTCAAAGGAATCGTCGTCGATTGGGATCGCCGTTTTGAAGTTCTTTCTTCCGCCGACCTTGTGATTTGCGCAACAGGAGCGTCCGAACCGGTTGTCGCGCTTAATCAATTCCAGGAATTCTCAAAGACGACGAGAGCAGCTCGTCCTCTTTTCATATTAGATCTTTCCGTTCCAAGAAATATTGACGCGGCAATCGGAAACCTTCCAAACGTCTATCTTTATACAGTCGACGATCTTGAATCCGCTTGCACGCGCAATAAAGAATTACGCGATCAAGAAATTCCTAAAGCGCTGCGAATTATTGAAGAAGAAGCGGATCAATTCATCTCAAAAGCAAATTCGCGAAAATCAATCGACGCAATATGCCAACTGAGAAACAGTTGGTCAAAAACGAAGGACGCGGAAGTCGAGCGACTTCTTCACAAAATATCGTGCGATCAACACACAGAAGAAGAAATACGCTATGCGTTCGACCGACTTGTTAATAAGCTGCTACACTCCCCGACGGTCTCGTTGCGCGCAGCCGCTGAAAATGAAGCGGGGCCGAAACTCCTTGAAGCGATGCGCCGTCTGTTTAAACTGTAACAAGTAAATGGCCAGGAACGCGAAGACTAACGTCGCTCTTTTCCTTCTGCGCTCTCATACCGTTTTTCTGTACGGTAGGAACGTATTGTCATTCTCCCATAAATCGAATCGGTTAAACGAGGTCGTCGAATATCGACTTGAATAAGACCGTCGTCATAAGTATGTAGCAAACAATACCCCGCGTTTTGTAATTCCCTTTCAGCGTTCTGATTGCGTTGAAAAGTTCCCCCGCTGATAACGATCCATTTGGGCGTAGTCCATCTAAGTAATTCGTCTAAATTATTCGATTTTCCCCCATGGTGCGGAGCCAACAGCAAATCAATGAACGTTGGAGGATCTGAAAGAAATTTAGCGTCGGAAGCGTCAAGATCTCCAGGAAATAATATGCGGCGTCCTCCGTAGTCGACAACGACAACTAAGCTATTGGCGTTTGACTCTGCGTCTAACTCAACAGAGGCGTCTGCTGGAGGATGGAGAACGCTCAATTCGGGAAAACCCAATCTTTCCAACGATTCCCCGGCAGACACGCTTTCTATCGCAATTCCCTTCTCCTTCAATTTTCCTTCCAACTCGGATAACTTTGCGCTTTCTTTCAAAAACATCATGGGCGAGACGCATAGACGATCAATGTGAACCAAATCAATCAAGGGACTAATTCCGCCGTAATGATCGAAATCCGCATGCGAAACGATCGCTATATCAATATGGTTTCTGTGAGAGTTCCACAATTCTTTTGCCACTATTTCAGCTGCTCGTTGCGTATTGGAAATACTGCCGCAATCATACAAAAAAGAACGGCCGTCCGAAAAAACGCCCAAAACGGCGCATCCATGACCTACAGAAAGAACTTCAACGCGCAAACGAGTGTTTCCCCACGACGCGTATTGACAAACATAGGTAGTAATTGCGACAACGAACCAAAGAAGAAAAGCTATTGATAAAAACAATTTCTTCGGACGTAAAAAAGGACAAAGAGTCCAAAGAACAAGCGGAATGTAGAAACACCATAGCAACCAAAGCGGCGGCGCCGACAAATGAAAAGAGGCGAAAGACGGCGAAGCCATAAAATCTAACGTCCCTAAAAATAAACTATAAGAAGAGTCTGTCAAATTTCCAAGAACTAAAACCAACCACTCTAAACGACCTGAACAAACCTCGGAAGCAAGTCCAACAATAATAAGACAAAAAGCCAATAGAAGAGCAATCGTTGCGGGTAGCCAAATCAGCGGATTGGCAATCAAAGCAAGAGGAGTAAAAAGATTGGTCGTTCGCAACAGTAAAGGAGCGCTAACAAACCAAATGCACCAACTGGCTTTAACAACGGCAAACGTTCTCTCCCAGAGAGATTTGCCAACTCGTCGAATAGTTGACTTACAAAACCTCATTAAGGAACTATTGACGCTTGTGTAATCGACAATTCTCTCAACGCTAGTATCAATATTTCCCTGATTTCCCGAGCGGGGCAAATCATTATCAGGTTCTTTAGACGCCTTCATGTCTCGATTACGTTCTCTGACATATTCGCGACGAAAAGAAGTGGAATCAGCCTTTTCACGAATAGTCATGCCGCCAGACCAAAGAAAAGCGCCTGTAGCCAAAAAGGAAAGTTGGGCGCCAAGTTGAAACAATTCGCAGGGATTCGCCGCCATAATAAGAATCGCGGCAAACGCAAGCGTATTTAGAGTCGTTCCACGCCGTCCAATAAGCGAGCCAACGCAAAGGGTTATAATTAAAATCGACGCGCGAATGACAGGCGCGCGCATATCTGTAAGACACAGATAAAACAGCGTCAACGCAATGGTCGCTATTGATACGACGACTACCGGCGCGCCGACGCTACGTAATACAAAGACAAAAACGCCTACAACAAGAGCGATATGAAGACCTGATATAGCAAGCAGGTGTATCGTTCCCGTCTTACGAAACGAATCGTTCGTTTGTTCCTCGACGTCGTTACGAAAGCCGAGCGTCATGCCGCGAGCGACGGCTGCGTTACGAGGAGACAAACGTTCGCTCAATATTGATCCAGCCTTTTTTCTAAGTCTTTCAAAGAATCTTGCAACGGCAATTCGTGTTGGGTATGAATCTTCCTCTTTAACTTCCACATTGTTAACCGAAGTAATGGAAAGACTCGTCAAAATACGTTGGGAACGATAGTATTGAACTAAATCAAGATCGCTGGGATTGCCTTTTTTTCTAGGAGGAGCAAGTCGGCCTGTGACGCGAATTCTGTCGCCAGTCCTAATGAAAGACGCTTTTCCGTCAATCGTAACGGCTACGCGCCCGGTAAGGGGTTCCCATTTGTCAACGTCTTTCACAAACAAAACATCGGCGACAAATCGGGTGACATACAAACTGCCGTTTATGGGACGACTGAAATCGTTTGACAAATAAACATACGGCGTATTACAGACCTTCAATTCCAATGAATACGGAGAACCTTCTTTTGAGATATAACGACTTATCTCACGTGTTGGGTAATAATTAACAAAAGCGTCGTGTCTATAACCGAAGAAAGATCCAATGGCAATCCATGAGCAAACGTTGCCGTATATAATTTTAGAACGCAAATTAAAAACAAAAGAGCCAAGACGTCGAGAAGAATCACGTTGATAATCTTGAACGCTAATCAAATCATCGCCAACGTTATTATTGATCTCATTATGATGAAAAAGAAAGTGAACGCCTCTAACAGAAAAAGAAAATACAAGACAAATAATCGAAAAGCCAAAACAAAGGCGCCAGAAGACGAGTCCAGGCGACTGCCATTCGTCTAACAAAACGCCGAAAACGGCTGAAATGAAAAGCGACACAATAGGAGCGTTAACGTTCAAGCGTTGATGACGACTCTGTCTATTCATCGCCACTCCAATAAAACCGCTGATCACAAACTTAAAAAAATCGCCGAAAGCGACGGCTCCCGGCGAAAAATCGTTTCGAAAGTATTATCAATACGAGGAACGACGCAAACCTGACGCGCAATTGAGGCCAAGCGACAACGCGATCAGGATTACGTTGCCCGTTCCGAACTCGGGAACTTTATTCCTCTTCAAGCTGTTCCATAATCTCGTCTGGAACGACAAAATTAGCGGAAACGCTTTGGATATCTTCATGTTCGTCAAGCGCGTCTACAAGTTTCATCGCCTTACGGGCAATATTAACGTCCTTAATCTCAATTGTGTCGCGAGGAATATAAGTAATTTCAGAATGTTGCGGGTGAAGTCCGTTCTTATCCAAGAACGAAAGAACTTCGTCGAACGCGTCAGGCGAACAGGTAATTTTGTGGAATTCCTCATTGGACTCTACGTCGTCGGCTCCAGCTTCAATCGCAAGATCCATCATTTCTTCTTCACCTTTTGCATCGGCGGCTATTTCGATAACCCCTTTTCGGTCGAAGTTCCAACCGACGCAACCGGACTGTCCCATTTTACCGCCGCAAACTTCGAAAATCTTGCGAATTTCAGGAGCGGTACGGTTGCGATTATCAGTCAACCCGGCAGCCATAACAGCGACGCCTTCAACGCCGTAACCTTCATACAACACTTCCTCAAGTTCGACGGGATCAAGTTCGCCGGTGCCGCGTTTAATAGCGCGAGTAATATTGTCTTTCGGTAAACTGACAGCTTTGGCCTCGTCAATCGCGGCGCGAAGACGAATGTTCTCGTCAGGATTTCCGCCGCCTTGCTTCGCAGCGACAATAATCGCTTTCGCAAGTTTACTCCACAATTTTCCACGCTTGGCGTCCACCAAAGCTTTTTTATGCTTAATACCAGCCCAATGGGAATGTCCAGACATCTTATATTCTCCTCGACAAATCTACTACATTGTCATGACGTCTATTCCGAACGCTGGTTTGACGCCCCAAGGGAGCTGCCACACAAACAATCGTAACGTTCCAACGCGCGACTACCGCAAATCAACCGGCTCGCGTTCGGATTAGCGACGTCCTTTTAATTTCACCAAATAACACGATTCGTAAGCCAAACGTTTTGCAAATCTTTAACGAACGTTCCACGTCTTACGAAGTCGTTCATCAAAAGGACCAAAACGATTGACGTTTTTCTTCCGATTACGACGTCGGTATGCAACTGCAAGAAAGTTTCGATTAAAGAAAAGCGTTTCCTTAAATGGAACGCTTATCAATTATCGACACACTATCGTCATACAAGGGCGACAAAAGATAAAAACGATCAAGGCCGAGTCAAAAACGCGACTATCGGCGACCGTAGCTATTTTTTACCTTTACTTTTCTTCTGTCCTTTAGCGCCCACTATCGAACGTTTTGCAGTTTTTTTACCTGCGTCGACGTTCGACTTGTCCGGGGGTTCTGACGCTGCTTTACGGCCACGACTTACAGATTTAACCGTTTTTTTATCGGCAACGACAGAACTTTTACCTTTTGAACGAACAGAACTCGAAACCTTGGAATTCTCCTGTTTCTCTTCTTTCTTTGTCTTTTTGCCCCTCGTTGAAACAACTTCATCCTCAACTACAGGCTTTTTAACCTTTTTACTAGAAGAAACAGAGACCTTGCTACTCTTGCCGCTAACGGCCTTGCTACTAACAGAAGAGCTCTTCTCATCCGCCGAAGTTTTCGACTTCTTCACAGAAGTCTTCGTTTTTTTCGCAGACTCTGTCTTTGTAGCCGCCTCAACCTTTTTGCTCGTCTTTTCAACAACCTTTGAAACTTTTTTCTTCGCTTCCTTCGTTCCCTTTTTAACAGCTACAGCTTCTTCAAGAGGCAACATCTCTTTTTCTTTAGCGATCCGCTTAGTCTTGACGTCGTCAGCCGCCGCTTTATCTTTCTTTTTCCCTTTGGAGGGACCGATTTCTGGAACTTTCTCGGCGACAGTTTCGATTTTCGCCTCAACAACCGCCTTAGACTTAGATTTGGAAGCCTTGGAGCTCGTTGTTTTCTCAGTACTCGTCGAGTCGGGAGAATCAGCTTTTTCTCTACTAGCCGCTTCAAGATCCAATAACCGCTTCTTCGTCTTTTCTTTCGCGCTTGGCCTATTATCGATGTACGAAGTTGAACGACTCGTTATAAAAGCCTCTTCGCTTGCGCCGTTTCGAGCCGCGTCCTTTTCGTCAATTTCAGAAGAATCAGAATCGTAGTCGTTAAAAAGGCCGTCGTCTCGTTTCTCGTCGTAATCGTCGTCCATCTCAGATTCTAACATCTCGCTAGACGACGGCATACTGTTCTTTTGACGAGGTTCGCGTTTGGAAAGAAGCCGAGCAATTTCGAGAGGATCAGTTGGAAAGGACGGTTCGACCTGCGGCTTGTCAGAGCGTTTTGAAACAGACGCGTCAAACGCCGATAAAAACTTCATAGCCTCTTTTTTCGTATTTTCCTGGCTTAGTTCAAAGGCAAATTCATGAAGCGCGAAAAAGAACTCACGAGCTTCGTTCTCCTTAAAACTACCGTCGAGACAGGGAGCGACCTCTTTACCGTCGACTACGGAAACATAACCAAGCAAACGCAAGACGCGAAAACAGTTCTCGTCAAGCGGAATGTTTGAACCGCCGAACCCGAAGAAAACGGCATAATCGTTCATGAACGGGGTCGAAAAAGGGACCGTCTTCAAAAACTCAAGAACCTCTTCACGCCCCTTAGCTCGATAGTCTTCCAACTCGAACTTATACGTGTTGTCAAAAATCCATTGGAGAAGCCGTCGCAATCGCTCCCCGGCACGCACGGGATCAGGAACGTTGCCTATTACAGAAGCAATCTCATTCGCCGTTGAAACGCGAATTTCATTCCAATCGATAAAATAACGTTGTAATTCAATAAACGCCGCGCGAGCTTGCGCAAACGTCGCATTTTCCAGGAAAATCGCAAATACGAGATGTTCGAGGATTTTACGATCGCGAGACAAAACCGCCGGATCATTAGAATAACGTTTTCTAAGTTTCTTAAAAAAAGTCTTTACGTCTTTTTGACGCGCAGCCATTTCATCACCGTTCGAACTAAGTTATATTCTTTCCAACCCACAAACTGAACAAAGAGAAAACCGCCTCACATCGTCCTCTTTCACCTTTGAACAAAAGAAAGATATAATATCCGGGAACCTCTCAAAAGGAAAAATCAACTTGCAGAGTCGAGATTATCGTCGTCAACCGTTTCCTCTTCACCCTCTTTGTCATCGACGTCAGAAGGGGCGTCCTTTGCATGTTCGTCGGCGAGAATCTGCGTAATTGCAATAAGATTCTTGACCCCTTCGTCAACAAGGAACTGCAACGTGGGCGTATAACGCGTGTCGATACGCTTCGCGCATTTCTGTTGCAGGAAACCCGCCGCGCTTTGCAATCCCTTAAGAGCGGTTCGCTCTCTCGCCTCGTTTCCGCGCGTCATAAAATATACTTTCGCAGTACGCATATCCGCCGCAACCTCAACTTTCGTAATCGTTACGGATTCTACGCGCGGATCCTTCAAATCGGTCAAAATCGAGGTCGCGACGACTTCTCGTATCGCTTCCGCAGCTTTCAACGTTCTTCGAGAGGCCATTATTCCCCTTTTTATCTCAACACATTCTAAAAAACAAAAGAGCGAAGGGAAAACGCAATTAACTCTTCACTCTGGATTTCGACGTCATTCGTCAGAAGGTACGGGCTATTTCCTCAATCTTATACGCTTCGAGAATATCGCCTTCTTTAACGTCGTTATAATTCTTTAATTTAATACCGCACTCGTACCCCTCGCGAACCTCTTTCGCGTCGTCTTTTTCACGCTTAAGTGTGTCAAGAGCATACTCGCCTATGATACGACTGTCGCGAATAACTCGAACCTGACAATCGCGCTCTATTACGCCGTACAGAACTCGACAACCTGCAATAACGCCCACTCGACTGATATTGAACGTGCGCTTAACCAACGCCCTTCCGAGTTCTTTAACCTGTTCAACAGGCTTAAGCATGCCTTCGAGAGCCGCCTTAATATCTTCGGACAGCTTGTAAATAATGTCGTAACGACGAATTTGAACCTTTTTCGCCTCGGCCAACGCGCGAGCGCCTTCGTCAGGAACGACGTTAAAGCCAACGACAATAGCGTCAGACGCGTCGGCAAGATAGACGTCGGCCTCGGTAATACCGCCGACGGTCGCCTGAAGAATCTTGACTTTGACTTCCGGATGTTCAAGTTTGCTCAGTTCCTTACGAATCGCTTCGATAGAACCGCGAACGTCGGCGCGAATAATCACGTTCAGAGTTTGCTGGGACTTCGCGGAACTCATTCGCTCAAACAGATTTTCCAGCGTAACGTGCGAAGGACTGCCCGCAAGCTCAATTTCACGAGCCCTCTTTGCGCGTTCTTCCGCAATTTGCCGAGCAATGGAAACGTCTTCTAAAACGACAAATTTGCTACCAGCCTCTGGCGCGACGTCCAGCCCCGTCAACGACACTGGGACGCTGGGCCCCGCTTCTTTAATCCGCTTATGCGAATCAAGGGTGTCGGTCATCGAGCGAACACGTCCATAAGACGAGCCGCAAAGGACAACGTCCCCGTTGCGTAGAGTTCCGTTCTGAACAAGCGCCTTGCATACGACGCCTTCGCCCGACTGCAACGAAGCTTCAAGAACCACGCCGTTCGCCGCCCGATTAGGATTAGCCTTGAGTTCGCTAAGTTCGGCGACCGTTAAAATAGTGTCTAGAAGATTGTCGATCCCCATGCCGGTAACGGCGCTCGTCTCGACAATTTCTACGTCGCCGCCCCATTCGCTGGGCGTGAGATCATTATTCGCAAGTTCCTGAATAACCTTGTCTCGCTTAACGCCCGGAATATCCATCTTGTTCAAAGCGACAATAATGGGGACCCCAGCCGCCTTTGCGTGACTGATCGCTTCTTCCGTTTGAGGCATCACGCCGTCGTCTGCCGCGACCACCAAAACAGCGACGTCTGTGCAGTTGGCGCCGCGCGCTCGCATCTCAGTAAACGCTTCATGTCCAGGCGTGTCGACAAAAGTAACCGCGCCCTTCTCCGTATTCACACGATAAGCGCGAATATGCTGCGTAATACCGCCCTTCTCGCCCGAAACAACGTGCAAGTGCAAGATGCGGTCGAGCAAGGAGGTTTTGCCGTGGTCAACGTGCCCGAGGAAGGTTACGACCGGAGCGCGAGGAACAAGCGATTCAGGCGGATCAACCTCGTTAAACGCCGTATCGACAAACTGCTCCTCCAAAGTCGCCTGTTCTTTAACCGTCGCTTTGAGTTCAAACGATAATATCAAAAGCTGAATCGTTTCGGAATCAAGCGATTGGTTGGTGGTCTTCATCATCCCCATCTTCATCAATTCTTTGATGACGGTGGCGACGCCGATACCCGTGGCTTCTGAAAAGTCTCGTACGGTGCATGGCGTTTCGATGACGATGTCGTTCACTCGAGCAAGAGTTACGGCAACATTTGATTTCTTAGGCTGTCTCGGTCCGCGAGATCTCGCGACATATCCGTAATCGTCGTCGTCGGACGTCTGGAAAGAATTGCGCGAACGCCTCGAATCATTACTGTTCTTCCTATTTCGATTATCTTGTCCGTCGACGTCTCGATCACGATAGTTCTTCCCTTTTCGAGATCCGCCCGTGGCAAAATCGCCAGAAGAACTCGTTCCTATTTCAGAACTTCTGCGAATTACCTTGAGACCGTCCGTTTTCGATTTAGAGCCGTCTCGACCTGATCGTTGCGACGTTTTCAAAACGTCCGTAACAGAAACACCCGCGTCTCTTGCTCGATTAATAACGTCTTGCGTTAAAATTCTTACAGGTTTTTGCGCCGCCTGTTCCTGGGGTTTCTTAGCGACTGGGCGAGAAGGCGCGTCTGGCAATTGAGCCAATCTGCCGATAGTGACGCTTCCCTTCCCCGCGTTCGAACGAGAACTGGAAGCGCCGGCGCCCGACTTTTTCTGGTTACCGTCTAATACGGCGACTCGCGATCCGGCATGAGGCGTGATCACGGGGGGACGCTTCATCTCTTCGAGAATCTGCGTCCTGTCAGGCTGAGAGTAGACAGGAGGAAGCGGTCTAACGGGACGAGGTTCAATAGCCGGCTCAGATTGTCCGCGTCCAGAACCTCGTTTTAGATCTCGACGATTAATGGCAGGGGGAATCGACGGAACCTTTTTAACGTCAGTCGCCGACTTGGAACCGACGGTCCCCTTTTCAGGAGACTTATTCTCGTCCGCTTTGGAATCGCCTGTTTTTTCGTCGACGGTAGTAACGCCCTCGTCGCCGGAGGAGTCCTTCTTTCGTGGCTTTTTACTCCCACCAACAGAATCTTTCGCCTCAACCTTCTCGCCGGAATCAATTGGTTCCGATTCGTGAGAAGCGCTCGACGATTTTTTTTGCCGCACTTTGGAAGGAGCTTCGACCTTAACGTCGACGTCTCCTTGATCGGTTACGCCTTTTTTCTCTCGATCGACGTCTTGCGATTTTCCCTTTTCTCGAACGCTTTTCCCGGAATCCGTTGCGTCAACGTCCGATTTCTCAACTTTAGACTCGTCAACTTTCGAGTCAATCGTCGTTTTAGCAACGGGAGGCTTGTTCGAAACGCCAAAAATCCGAGAAATACCGCCCGGTCGACGAGTTTTGATAACCGGAATAGACCGAACCTTTTTCTCATCGTCCGCAGGGATGCTCGTAGGAGCAATCATTTCGGGCTTTTCAGACGAATTAGCCTCTTTATCGTCTAACGAAGAAAAATATTCCGTTATTTGAGCAACTTCTTCAGAAGACAAATTCTTCAAAGCGCTCGTTTTACCGGTTATGCCTAACCCCGGACAAACTTCGAGAATTTCCTTGGTGGTTCTTTTGAGTTGCTGGGCTAATAAGTAAATTCGAATTGTCAACTTTTCCTACTCTTTAAACTGCTTCAAAAGCCCCGAAATTACACTGCGCAGCGCCCTGCAATCGCAAAGCGCGGCAATAACCGACGGCGACGTTCTGTCAATCATTCCAGTGTGTTGTATTCAAACGATCAATTCCGCAAAAAAAGCGAAACAGAATCTCCTTATGAAAATAGGTCCGTGAAATCGAGCAACTCATGCTACTCGCAAAACGCAAACACAAAACTCGACTTTGTTTCATCGTCGCTTGAACCGTCGAATAAGACGGCAAAACAAAAACAACGACTAGGCCCAAAACTCGTCAGGAAGAACCTCACAGCTGAGGCGCTGAAGAATCTTCCTCTGAGCGCTCTTCATCATTCAGTTGTTTTTCTCGTTCTTTCTCAGCTTCCTGCTCCTGAGCTAACTCCTCCGCAGCGGAAGTTATAGACTCAACCTGGTCTTCCGTCAAGTTTCCAAGACTCATCAAATCCGAAGGTTCGATAATCGACAAGTCGTCGAAAGAAAGAAATCCCTGGCCAACAAGCGCGTCGGCCAATTCTTCGTCAACGCCGTCGATCGACATAAAATCGCTCATCGCCTTTTCAATGATCTGGTCCAGCTCGTCGCGATTCATAACGTCGACGTCCCATTTGCACAGGCGACTTGCAAGCCGAACGTTCTGTCCGCCGCGGCCAATTGCGATAGAACGCTGTTCGCGTTGTACGAGCACAATCGCGCGTCCGAGCATTGTGCACAACATAACCTCGTCGACGATCGCAGGCTTCAAAGCGTTGCGAATATACTCGGCCGTATCCGCCGTCCACGGAACGACGTCGATTCGTTCGCCGCCAAGTTCGTCGGTTATCGCGCGACTTCTGGCCCCTCTTACGCCGACGCACGCCCCCACAAGATCAATGTGAGGATCATTGGAAACCACCGCGACTTTTGTGCGTCTGCCCGCTTCGCGGCTAACGTTCACAATCTCAATGACATTCTCAGAAATCTCAGGTATTTCCTGCTCCAAAAGACGTTGCACAAAGAGCGGACGAGAACGACTCAGAACAACCTTTACCTTCGCTCCGACTTTTTTAACGTCGATTACCAGCGCTTTAATCACGGTTTCCGGACGATAATTCTCGCGCGGAATTTTTTCGGAATACGGAAGAATAGCTTCGACGTCCGTAAGAGCGACGTAGGTAACGTTGTTCCTTCCCTCGTTACGTCGAACTGTTCCAGATACAATCTGACCAATAAGAGGAAAATATTCGTCGTAGATCATGTCGCGCTCGGCGTCGCGAATCTTTTGAATAATAACCTGTTTCGCGGTCTGGGCGCCAATGCGTTCGGCAATTTCAGAAGCGGCTAAAGGAAGGTTGTCACGATAAGCGTTTATTTCGCCAGACTGACGATCGATATGAACGTCGACCACGCTATCGTCGCCGCCGTCGCCGTGCTTACGAGCGGCAAGAGTCAAAGCCTGTTCGATGATGCCAAAAACGATTTCACGATCGATCTTTCGTTCTAGATGGATCTGCTCGACTAATCGTAAAATTTCTTCAGGTTTCATACTGCCGTCAGTTCTCATACCGTCGCTTTCATGAGCATCCGTCAAATCAAACAATCGCCAATCAATACAAAAAACGTTACATAATGCCGTTTCTCATCGTTTCAATATTGGAATGTTGTTGATTTACGGTCAAAAAATAAAAAGTGGCGCCAATAAGCGCAAGTTTAAACCTACCGTCTTCCCAACGTAGCGGAATACCTTACCGAAACCGCATACGCAACAAACCCAGTCTAAAGACTGCAATTTGTAAAAGAATACACCCGCAGAATAAAAAGTCAAGGAGCAACGCGCCAAACCGAAAAGATTTCCCGTTATTTTTCGTCTCAAGTCGATCGTCAAAACCGCATTTTAATATTTGTTTTATTCCACGTATTTCACTTTCTTCAACAATCTGTACATTCAAAAATGCGAGTCATAAAACGTTAACGTCTTGTTCGTTTTAACGAATATTACAAAAATCTCCCATGTAAAAGCCGCCACGACGGAAGATAAAAAACGCCAAGCTGCGTTCAGCCTGGCGTCATGTGTTATTGCGGTATTCGACAGATTCAACGATCGTTCATCTTACCTTTGGAAAAGAAAAAATATTTTCGCCTTCCTTTAACTCAACCCACCGAGCGGCAGGCGTATCCTTGACAATGCAGTCGTTTTTCGCCGACTCTGGAACCAAATCAATCGGATTGTTGACGACAAATCCGTCTGGAACGCAAAACCAACCCGTTATTCCGTCAGGAATAACGATCTTAACTTTAAACGACTCGTCGTTGACGTCGTAATGAACGTCAACTTTACCGTTATTGGTCACGGCAGAATAATCTATCTTTTTGAGTCCCCCAAGGTTCGGAGCAACGACAATTTCTTCAAACGCGGGTTTTAACGGTCGTAAACCAACGGCGTATTGAGCAATACAAGTAAGCCCTCCCCCGCTCCAGGCATGATTGGTCGTTCCGCCGCCATAGCCTTCGGCGCCGATTCCCCACCCTTCCCAAAGGGTGGTGTAGTCGGGGCAATCTACCATTTTTGAGAAACGTTTTTGAAGGCGAATCATGGCATACTCGTCATACCCCATCAAAAACAACGCTTGGAGCACATATTTTTCCATATACGGACTCGCGTGTTCCTCCGCTTTAAAAACTTCAAACAGCGCCGGGTAATTCTTTTGATCAACGAAATTAGCGACGACTGCCATCGCATTAGAACGATCGTCAGTTTTTCCTTTGTAGCCAGGACTACGATATTCCTTACCCGTCCAAAACACTCTGTTAAAGTTTTGATTCAACCTTTCGCGACGAGATCTGAATTCGGCAAGGCCGTCTAAGTCTCCGAGCCGGTCGGCAAGGAACACGCCCTCGTCAAGCGCGAGCGCGTACCAACAATTAAGCAACGCGCGAAGATCAATATCCTCGCCCCAGTCGCCCCAACTCCAATCGCCGCTGCGAACTTTGATTACGCCGTCGTCGTCAAACTCCCAAATCATCAAATACCGCTTGATCGCGGGATAGACGTCTTCTGCTGTTGTAAAATCGCCCGAAAAGAAAGAATAAACTCCTAATCCAGCGGAACTAATCGTGGCTAAAATTTGCGCGGGAAGCTCTTTTGACCAATTACCGTCTGGAATGGGAGAATACATCGTTCCGTCGGCTCTTTGAAAACGAGCAAGCTCATAAAACGCCTTACGGGGAATAGCGTCGGCGTTTCGATTCATCGCGTAAAAAGCTTCGCCTAATTCGTTGACGGCGTCTCCCCACCAATGAGATCTTTCTCGATCGGGACAATCGAAATAGGAATCTCTCATCGTTACGTAAAGCGTGCGCTCGGCCTTTTTCCAAAAGCGATTATAGAAATCCTGATCGCAACTAAAATTCGACGTAAGCTCTGTGTTATAACCAGTTTCACGATAACGTAATTCGATAGGTTTAACTCCTTTAGGAAGAGTATAAATCATCTAGTGACCGTTCATCCACCCCAACGATTCATATTCTTGAACTCCGTCTTTTGTAACATATTCGCCTCGAACATTATATTCGCTTCCTCCCATGTAGTCGTCCGTGCGCATATCAATAGTAAGTCCGGCAGGAGCCTCGACTTTAAGATACGGCGTCGCGTGCAGGTTATACGGAAGCTGACAGGTAATTTTGAGCCCACCGTCAGGGGTAGTCTCTTCAGTCAGGGACAAGTAATCATGCAGTCCCCAATCCTTGAAAAGAGGCGAAGGTCTTAAGAAAAGATAGTTCCATGGGGCGAGTGGCTTCTTGGCGTCAGGATCGTAGGCAAGACCAAACTCTTTGGCGTTTTTCCAACTGGAATCGTCAAAATCGCTTGCTTTCCAATCGCCTTTAAAATCATATTGAGCGTTAAAACGAACGTTCCATTCGCCAAGCCGTCGATTGGGTTGCGGATCCGCCGTCGTCATCTCGTACGCTCCGTCAGTCTGTTCACGCCAATCAGGAGCGACTTTTGACAGGTCAAATCGACTAGCGACTTCTTTTGAACTGCGTTCGGTAATATTAGGAGCCGTTATTCCCGCGGGAACAGCGGAGTATACCGCCGATTTCCAGGAAGAATCGCTCACAAGATTCAAACCGTCTTCACCGTTAGTAGAAGCGTCGAAAAGGAAACCGGGAACGCCGCTATTCACGTGCGAAACCCCCTGCTTGCCAAAAAACCAATGTAAAACGGCGATAGTGTTTTTGCCCTTTTTGAGAAACGGTTTCAAATCAACGACGTCGTAATAAGTGTCGTACGGGGTAGGTCCGCGTTTAAGTCCGCCCTCGAAGACTACGTTTTCGCCATTGACATACAACCAATATTTCGAATCGCAGGCAACGCGAGCTAGCGCGCAAACCGGAACTTTTTCCAAATCAAAGGTTTTACGATGAACTTGCCACAAGTTCGGCAAAATCGGGTCAGGAAGATCGACCGCAGCAATCCATTTTGCCTTAAAATCCGTCGTTGGTTGGAAACGCTCTCCAATGGGAATCTCTCCTTGTTTCGTCAATTTCAATGGGGCGGACACGTCGTATTTGGAACTGTTGTCGACGCCAAACACTAAAGAGCTCAACGTTGCAACAGCCGCGATAACAAGCGCAAGCGTCGATAATAGTCTTTTCATCATGTTCCTCTTCACTGCGTTCTAATCTATATGTGAATTCAACCCCAATCGTTACTATTCAGGTAGAAGGTCGAGTACTCAAGGTTGATTCATAACGTGTCATGAATCCAAGACACACCTGGACTTTCCTTGAAAGGCCATACAAATGGATTCAAAGGCGGAGACACCGTGCTTTTTGGCGGTAGCGATATAGGATTGGATTTTTGCAAAGACCTGAGCGCCCCCCTTTGTTCTGAAGCAACCGGCAATCTTCGTTTTAACTTTGACAATCCGACACGCCCTTTCTCCTTCGTTATTGTCGAAGGGAACGGTGAAGTCGTTGAAAAATCGACAGACAGCGTCCTTGAGCTTTTCAAGACGCTCTATGAGAGCTAACGCTTTTCCTTTCTTCTTCCTGCCGCGTTTATGAGTTTGAAGGGAGGAACAATCGGGATTTTGTTTACGTCCAAGTTTGAGCAATTTGTCGTATGTTTTGCTGAACTTACGCTTTTGTTTAGCGCTTGCTTCGGCGCAACCGGCGATAAGCAACTTGTCTTTGAGGGCTTTTGTATCCTCAAGGAATCGTTTGAATTTAACCGCCCAAGTTTGTTTTTCGTCGTTTTCGATAACGCCGATCAATTCTCGTAAGAGATGAACGCCGCAAGTCGCGTGAACGACGTCTGGAAATTTCCAATAGGACTTCCAACAATCGGTTACGGCAATTCCCCGAAAGAACGGGAGAATTCCCGCTTCGCGCATTCCTTGTTCGCCACGTTGATCACAGACGGCAAGGTACGTATATCCCTGAGTCGCGGCGATGTGTGTCCATAAATTTTTACCGTTGCAGCGAGCGCTGGTTTCGTCAAAGTGCGCAAGCGGTTCGTTGGCGATTCGGGAACCAATTTCACGATAGACTTCGTCGACCGCTTTGGCGCAGTTTCGCGTCGCGGCAAGAACTGTCGCCGCAGAAAGAGGAATTCCAAACGCTCCGCCGACGATTTTGCTGATACGATCGACGCTCATGGAGCCTTCGGTATTGAGGACTGTGCAAAACGCCAGAAGGTTTGAGCCATATTGCATTGGCGCGTTCACACTTTGCGGAAACTCGCCCGCCATCCGTCGGCGGTGAAGCGGACAAACTGGAACGTCAACCGTCTTGTGGCCTGTAATAGAAATTGTGAAATCAATGTCGACAACCTGTCGCAATTCGCTCGTTGCGTAAGCGCGACGACATTCAATGGCGTGAGAACAACCTTCGCAGTCCTTGGCCATATGGAATTCGATCCTGGTCGGTTCCGTCGCAAGCGAGAGTGTTTTACCTTCGTGGCCGGGCTGACCGCCTACCCGTTTGCCCGTCTTTTTGCGAAGATTCGGTCGGTTTGGTTTTCGGAGTCCGTCGCTTGACGGAGGTCTGGAACTGTTGCGAGAGTTTTGGTTGAGTTGCGCTTTTAGCTGTTTATTCTCTTCGCGGAGTTTAGCGTTCTCTTCCCAGAGTCTGACATTCTCTTCGCGAAGTCTGGCGTTTTCTTCGAGGAGTTCGGTAATGATCGCTTCCAACTTTTCAATACGTTCGGAAAGCTCAATGACTTTTTGCTCGAGATATTGTCTGGTATGCGATTTGTGGCATGACAAAATACAAACTCCGAAATGAAGGAACGCAAGATGATAACGTTTAATTCCTGCAAGCGCCAGTGCAATAAAATTCAAATTAGACCTGAATAGTAACCCCAAATCTTTTAATTTAAAACGGGCGGCAATTAAAACAAACCGATCTAACAAAAGGGACTACGGACGGTTCAAAGTGTTTTAACAACGTTCTTCAACATTCATAAGTCCGCTGAACAATCATTTTGTTTCCGATTCTAATTCATTCGTCCTCTCATTGTAAACTCATGGATTTCTGACTGCATTGGCGATTCTGTAAGAACAGGAGCGTCCAATTCCCATGGAAGCAAAACGGTGAAAACGCTTCCAAATCCAGGTTGACTTTCAAGAGTAATCTCTCCGCCTAAGAGCTTACATAACTCCTTAACGATAGATAGTCCCAAACCGCTCCCAGAGTATTCTCGGGTCATTGTGTTCCCTTCAGTCGCGCTCTTCCCCTGCCGGAATTTTTCAAAGATGATCTGACGATCTTCTTCCGCAACGCCGACGCCAGAATCGACAACCTTCATTTGTAAAAAAGGTATCAATTCAGAATTCGTCGAAGTTGTCAAAACTCTGGAATTGAAAGGTTCGTGAAGAATACGTCTAATTTCAATCTGGACTCGTCCGCCCTCCGGAGTAAATTTAATTGCGTTTGATAGAAGGTTGTTCAAGATCTGCTGAATTCGTGATTCGTCTTGATACATTGTCGGCAAATCCTGATCAAAACTAGTCGTCAGCTCGAGATTCTTCTTATCGACAAGAGGTTTCGCCATATCGCACTGAGTCAGCACGGCAGTCTCTATTTTAAACTTCGTCAAATTAGGTTCGACTCGCCCTGCGTCAATTTTAGCTAAATCAAGAATGTTATTGATCATCGTTAAGAGAGCGCGGCCGGATTTATTAATGTTTTCGACGTAACGTAGTTGCTTTTCATTTAATGTGTCGATTGAACCCAAAACGTCGCTAAATCCTAAAATACTATTGAGCGGCGTGCGCAACTCGTGACTCATAGTCGCCATGAAATCCGATTTTACTTGATTTGAAGCAAAGAGTTGCAAGTTGGCGCGAGCTAACTCGTCCAATTTTCGCGCGCGTTCGTCGTTCAACGTTTTCAGTTTTTCTTGCGTGGCGACAAGATATCTCAACATTTGATTAAAAGCGTCGCCCAAGGCTTCAAACTCGTCGGACGTCTGTAAATTCGCTCGTTTCGTAACGTCTCCCCGTCCAATAGCCTCGCTAACGGCTCTAAGACTGCGCAAGGGCTTTATGATGACGACGCGTATTACAACGTAAAAAGCGATCATTCCAAGAAAGGCCGTCACAATCGCGCCGGTCAGAAGCTGCGCCCATAATCGAGCGCTCTCTTTTTTTGCGGGAGGTTCGGGAATAGTCACATGGATAACGCCAAGCGTGGAGCCAAACTCAAGAGTGGAATTCCCCATTATTTCCTGATGACAATTCCAACACGAACGTCCAAATCGCAACGGTTGATAATAGTGATACTGGCCTTTTTCGTCGACTCGTTCGTACGCAGTATTGAGAGCGTCGTCGGAATCAGGATCAAAGTTCGCGGGCGTTTCGAGCTCCTCAAATAAACGGCGTTCATAATCGTCGCGCGGTTTGTCGTCCTCATCGTCAAGACGCGCGTTATACGCGCGAATAAGCCGCGTTTCTATATGAGCGCGCTCCGATGATCCCCCAATTCTTTCGCTCAGCGTTTTCATAGACTCAATGAAGTCGTTCAGGTCGCTTGAAGAAGAGGAAGAAGGAGAAGTCGAATGAACGGTCGAATTGGCGCTTTCCGAGGCTAACCCCTTAATATGGATGAGCAGAAATTCTCGCTCGCTCACAAGTTTTCCCATTAGAGGGTTCTGAGCTTCCACCTGCGATTTTGTCGCCTTATAAAAGAGCGCGACACTGATCAGGATCACTACCGCAAGCGCCACGCCAAAAGAAACCAAGCATTTCGCTTCAAGACTAGATTTTAAGAACGTTCTATTCGGACGCTTCATGTCCATGCTATCATCCCATTCTGTAACGACGGCAAAATACGTCAAGGGCAAACCTCGTTACCCTCATTGTAAATGGGACAAACAAACGCGTCAATTAGTTTGGTAAAAACAATCTCGTCAAAACTTTTTTTGTAAATTGACGTTCCTTTAAAACGAGATACCCGCTATAATCTCCTGCCTTGGTAAAACGTAATCTTTGTAAAGAAGTCCCATTAGTTTTTGAGAACGACATGACGCGCACATTTTGCATTGCCAATCAGAAGGGAGGCGTTGGAAAAACAACGACCGCAGTCTCCCTTGCGGCGTGTTTCGCCCGTGCTGGCGCATGCGTGCTTCTTGTTGATCTGGATCCGCAGTGCAACGCGACAAGCGGCCTCGGTTTTACGCCTACTGCGCGCCACCCGCTCGCTTTTCTAGACGAATCCATACACAAAACAATACAAAAATCGTCAGAACGACTGGACCTCTTACCAGGATGCCGTTCTTTTTCAGATATCGAACGAATGGCCAGCGCGCAAGATCCTGCCTATTTTAACAAAATCGCACGTCAACTTTCGCGGGAAACTCAAGGTTACGACTATGTTTTGATTGACTGCCCGCCGTCGTTGGGTCCGCTAACGCAGGCGGCTCTTGCATGGTCTAACGAGGTTCTTACGCCGATTCAGTGCGAATATTTTGCAATGGAAGGCCTCGTACAGATGATTGAACTCATCGGTAAAGCGATGAATCGTCCCAATCGTTCGTTAGAATACGGGGGAGTCGTTCTAACAATGTGCGATCCTTCCCTTGAATTGACTTTCGAAGTTGAAAAAGAAGTAAGGGACTTTTTTGGAGACGTTGTGTTTAAAACGACAATTCCACGCGACGTTGCTCTTGCGGAAGCTCCTAGCCACGGAAAATCAATCCTTGATTACGCTCCGCGATCTCGAGGCGCGAGAGCATATGTAGAACTATGTTTGGAGGTAATGGAACGTGTCTAAAGAAAACAAGAGGTTAGGTCGAGGACTCGAAGCCTTGCTAAGAAATGTTGCAGCCGCTCAAACAAACGCCGACCAAGTTGAGGAAACGACAAGCGTCGGCGGTCAACGCGACGCCTTTCCGACAATTGTTCCGTTCTCCACGAGCTCCCTGGACGACAATCAAACGTCGGCGACAGAATTTGGAACAAGACGTTCAGACGCCGCTCTTCTCGAAGAGAAAAAGGACGGCGTGTTAGCGCAATTCTCTCATGGCGGAACCGCCGTGGAAATAAGCGTAGATTTGATCGATCGCAATCCCTATCAGCCGCGTCTCGATTTTGACGAAACCGAAATGGAGGAATTAAAAGCGAGTCTCGTTGAACATGGGCTTATTCAACCGATCGTCTTACGCAAAAACAAAGAACGCTACGAAATTATCGCAGGAGAACGTCGTTTTCGCGCGGCAAAAGAATCGGGATGGAAGACGATTCCGGCCGTTTTATTTGTTGTCGCCGATCGAGAGATGGCGGAATTAGCGTTAACGGAAAACGTACAACGACGCGATTTAAATCCCATTGAAAAAGCGGCGGCGTTTAAAAGCTACATCGACGCTTATGGGGGAACTCATGAAGATTTGGCGAAACGTTTGTCTTTAGATCGTTCCACTATTAGCAACTTAATGCGTCTGCTTGATTTGCACGAAGAAGTGCAAACGTTGACTCGTCAAGGTAAAATAACGATGGGACACGCGCGGGCGCTGCTTCCGCTCGACGAATGGAATCAAATTGAAATGGCGCAACGTATTTTAGAAGAACAACTAAGCGTGCGTCAAACAGAAGCGATTGTTAAAGCGTTTCTTTCTGGAAATGTCGGATCCGCTTCGACGCATTCCAAAACGGTCCGACAAGTAAGTCCGCGCGTACAAGAATTGGAACAACAATTTAGGTCCTGGTTAGGTATGAAAGTCAAGCTAACGTCAAACGACAAAGGAAAAGGGAAACTTGTCGTTCAATTTAGTTCAAACGACGAATTTGAACGTATTTATCAAATGCTAAAACCAAAAGAACTATAATTGAAACGCATATAGTAAACGACGCTCGTTTGGAATTCCAAACGAGCGTCGCTCTTTAAGACCAAATCAGGTATAATCAACTCGAAGCCAGCAACACAAACTCCATCACGTTCTTGCCGTCAATCACGTTAAATTCTGCCTCAAGTTTATTCTGCTCGATTATACTACGCACGAAATAACTAGCAGCGTCTTCTGACGCCTCTTTAACAAGAAGAGGATTGCATTCAGGACCGCCGTACATAAAACGTAATTCGACGTCTTTTTTCTCAGTTATTCCGAGAGTGAAAACTAATTCGTCGACTTTTAAGAAGAAGAAGTTGTCAAACAACCCCTCAATGAGCCTGACTAAAAGTTCTCGACGTTCTTGCTCCACCAGGTGTTTCATCGCAAAATCGTCTATCTTCGCGTCAAATCCGAAGTAGTCAAAATCCTTATCCAATTCAAACCGTATCGTATCGACTCGTCGAATAAACGCTCGCGTCCGCTCTCGTTTAGGTCGTTCAAAAATATCTTCGGCGGACCCCTCTTCATAGACTACGCCTTGATCCATATAGAAAACGCGGTCGGACACGTCGCGAGCAAAACGCATCTCGTGCGTCACAATCGCCATCGTCATGCCAGACTCGTCTGCGAGACTCCTGATAACGCCGAGCACTTCATTGACCATTGTCGGATCAAGAGCCGAGGTCGGTTCGTCAAACAACATGATCTCTGGCCGCATCGCCAAAGCTCGGGCAATAGCGACACGCTGTTGCTGCCCGCCCGACAATTCCCAGGGGAAAGCCCATGCCTTGCCGGCAAGGCCGACTTTTTCAAGCAGATCTAACGCATGCTCTTCCGCTTTCTCCTTAGATTCCTTTAAAAGCGTAGTCGGAGCCGACATGATGTTTTCGAGCGCAGAAAGGTGCGGGAATAAGTTAAATTGCTGAAAAACCATTCCCATCTTTCGACGCAAAAACCGAACGTCCATCTCTTCCGCGTTCTCGCCGTCAACGAGAATCGTGCCCGAATCTGGTGTCTCAAGGAGATTGAGACAACGCAAAAAAGTACTCTTACCGGCGCCGGAAGGTCCGACTATCGAAACTATTTCCCCTCGTCTAATTGTCGCGTCAAGATCCTTAAGAACGGGAACGCCGTTAAAACTCTTGCAGAGTCCCTTGACGATAATCATATCTTTGGATTGTTCCTGACTCATACGTTCACCTCTCCTTTAGCTCGCTTACGACGATTCACAGGATTGAGTCGGTATTCCATAAAGGCAAAAAAGGAAGCAAGAATGTGCGCAGAGAGCAGGTAGATTAGCGCCGTTGCAACCAATGGGAAAAAGGCCTCGTAAGTGCGCGCCCGAACAATGTCGCTTGCTTTGGTGAGGTCTTGCGTGGCAATATATCCAACAATAGAGGTCGTCTTAAGCAGGGAGATAAACTCGCCCTTGTAGACGGGAATAATCCTCCGTGTCGCAATTGGAAAAATGACTTTTGAGAAAACTTGAAAACGACCAAAACCAAGAGCTCGCGCGGCTTCAATAAGCCCTTTATCAATACTGTCGACGCCGGTGCGCATCATTTCGCCGGCATATGCGGCAAAATTCAAGGCGAGAGAAATTGTCGCGACAATTTCTTTTTCCAACCCCCAAGGAGCTTGGAATTTCGCAAAAACGACATAGTACATAATCAGCAGGATAACCAGAATAGGCGTTCCCTGCATGAGCCCGATATAAAACTTCGCAGGATACCGTAACCATTTACGGGTCGAACGACGCATACAGCACTGAAGAAAAGCAAAAAAAGTGCCAAGAATAGCGGACGCGACGGTGATCCCCAGCGTAACGGCAAGACCGTTGGCAAACAACCGCCATCGCCCCTCAATAATAAATGTTTTTTCAAAACTACGGCGTTGCTTCTCCCAGAAAGACTTACGCTCAGGAGCAGGACTCGACGTATCGCCAAACAAAACGAAGTCAGAATCGGCTATTCTCGTGTAAAGAAAAGATCGCAGATCTGTTCGTACCGAATCGCCAGCGTCATACGGCGCAAAACAACCCCGCGCAACTTGTAAACCTGACGAAACAGCTCTGTTTCCTCCACGACCTTCACACAAAAGCGCAAACAACGCTATTGTCAAAAGACTTAAGACAAGAAAACAACGCCGCAAACTTCGCGACGAAGAACCAGACGAAACCGTATAAAGTTTAGTCCGCATCCTTTACTCTTCCTTATAACTTCACGTCAACGCCGTAATCACGATTACCCACGCATAAAACAAAAGGAAAGACCGCCTGAACCCGCGCCCGAACAAGGGAGACACGCAGAACCGTTCCACGTCAAGCAGTCGCAAAACAACGAGTAAAATATACCCTCTGGAGAGAGTAAGTCAATTATTGGTCAAGAAAAAAACGCAAGTTCCTTCTTCGTAACGTAAAAACCGTTACTCTTGACAAAAAAGGACAAAATCACGCGACGCAAGACCAACCGAAAAACGTCGCGCAAAGCCGTTCGACATTGCGCGACGCCATAAGACTTCGTCGTTTTACTCAAAGAGCTTCCGCGTTCGACTCTTCGGAAGGAACTTCAGCGTCCGCGTCCTCGGAAATCTCTTCAACGGGGGCTTCAGAAGATGAAGCGTTTGTTTCACCAGTAGAATCGCCAGCTTGGTTCAACGGTTGCCACCGACTTTTAAGAACCATAATACCGGCCGGGCAGTCAATATAGTCGTCGGAGAAGAGCATCGTTTCAGCCCGCTCAGGAGTTTTATCCAGATTACCGACGGCGAGATCTAATTTTTCCGATTCAACGGCCGGGAACAGCGCGTCGTAGTAAAGAGACTCAAAACGATAGTCCATATTGAGGAACAACGCAAGACGTTGGACAAATTCGGTGTCAAATCCAGACCAACTCCCGTCGGCCTCAACATACGACATGGGGATATTTTGAGGATCGTTTCCGATGACTAACGGATTGCCCGCATTAATCGGATTCTCCGGTTTAGGAATAACGGGCATCTTAGGATCCGTCGTCTTAACCCAACGATCATACATTTCCTTATAGGTGCCGTCAGCTCGATATTCAGCGATGAACTCGTTGACCTTGTCCATCAGTTCCTTGTTCTTGAACGGCGCGCCAACCGCGATATGCCCCTCCCCGACAATGTCGGGAAGAACAACAAACAAATCGTTGTTAGCAGCCGCGTATTCAAGGGGAGGACGATCATACGCAACGGCGTCGATTTTCCCGGACTGGAGAGCGGCATAAGCGTCGAGGGGAGTAGCAAAGCTGGCAACCTTAGCCTTCGGCAAACGTTCCTGCCCCATACGCAACGAAACGGTCTCGGTCTCGCCGCCAATAATCATGGTAGGTTGGTTAAGATCGTCTAAAGAACGAATTGGGGTTACGGGTCGCCCGCTACACCCTTCACTCGCCAGCAAACTCAGACAAGCCGGCGCCATAATGCTAAAAGAAATGAACTGTCGTCGTGAAATGGACGACGAAGAACCAGACCCAACGCTATGTTTAGTCCGCATCCCTTTGTTTCCTTATAATTCTGTCACGTAAACGCAGAAAACACGATTACCCACTCTTTGTTACAAAAACAACGCCGCCTAGTTTAGACAATCGTGAAACGACCGCCCTGTTATCAACGTCTTCAAACGTCAAACAGCGAAAAACCACTCTTCGCCAAGCCGACGCCAAACCAACGGTGAAAATATACCCCCTCCTTTTCGGGGCGTCAATCATTGAGAACCAAAAAACTCAAAAATATACCAAAACAAACAACGTCCCACGCTAAAGAAAAACGAGTTTCTGGCAGATACAAAACAGTTGAAACCAGATTTACGCCGATGTATAATACCAGCGAGGGCGTGGTCGCTCTCCCTGTTCAACAATCGTTACGCAGCATTTTTCGTCTCCATTTAATTTTAGGAGTTTGGAATGTCAATTCAATCTCGTCGTAATTTTTTGAAAAACAGCGCGGCGCTTTCCGCCTCGTCTGTTTTGGCTTTTCAGGCGAACTATTCGCCTCGCGTTCACGCAGGCGAAAATAATACGCTTAAACTTGGTATTGTCGGGTGCGGCGGTCGAGGATGCGGAGCCGTTGGCAACGCGTTGGACGCCGATCCTGCTGTAGAACTGGTCGCCGCCGCCGACGTATTCCCGGAACGCGGGAAAAACGGCGTCGCCGCGCTAAAAGAACAAGAACAGTACAAAGACCGAATCAACGTTAAAGACGACTGTTTTTTTGGCGGTTTTGACGGGTATAAAAAGGTTTTCGAACAAGACGTCGACATTGTATTGCTCACAACTCCGCAACACTTCCGGCCGATCATGATTAAAGAGGCTGTCGAGGCCGGAAAACATATCTTCGCCGAAAAGCCGGTCGCGGTCGACGGCGCGGGAATCAAAATGATTCAAGAGGCTGGGGAACTGGCTAGACAAAAAGGCTTAAATATCGTAGGAGGCCTTGTCAACCGTTACGGAACTTCGGCCATTGAAGTCATCAAACGTGTTTCCGAC
>JAFZNK010000179.1 GCA_017550965.1 Thermoguttaceae bacterium | reverse complement strand
TATTCTGGACGAAAAGGTTCCGAGGAGCGCTTGAGAAGAAAGAGGACCTCATTCCTTACGAAAAACTGCGTATTCTATTGATTCTCGCGCAGGCCGCTCATGACTTTGAGCGTTGGGAGGAATCGGTTCAGTATGCTGAGCGTGGAATGGCGTTGGCGGAAGACGAAAACTACTACGAACTTAATCGATTGGCATGGTTGCTCGTCGATTGTCCGAAACGCGAATTACGCAATGGAAAACTTGCGCTAGAGGCCGCGCAAAAAGCTGCGCAAAAAACGGGCTTCAAGCATTGGTTTTACGTTCGCACGCTAGCCGCCGCCTATGCCGAGGTCGGCGATTTCGATAATGCCGTGAAGTGGGCTAAGACCGCGCTGGAACTCGCCGAAAAGGACGTTGCAAACGGACTCGTTAACGAAGATTCGTTAGAAGACTATCAAAGAGCCGTCGAGCTTTATAGTGAGAAAAAAACATGGCGCGAATAGACGCGTTACGTCGACGTTCAAGGCTTCGACGCGCGGGGTCTAGAGACGTATTGGCGTCTGGCTAAGATATGTAAAGCGCTCAATAGCGCCGAGAAGATCGAAATGAACAATAACAAATATCGAGCGGTTTTACTTGCCGTCGTCGCGGTCAACGTCTATCTTTCCGTTGCGTTTTCGCTCGCCCAGGACGCTCCGAACGACGCCGAGAATCAACCCGGCGCGGTTGCCGTCGACGACAGTCTTCTCAATCTCCCCGAAGGCAAGGACGCCGCATTCTATCTCGACGCGTATGCGAAGCTCAAACAAGCGTTCGAGGCGTGTATAGACGAAGCGACTTCGATGGAGGAACTCGTTCAGTCGATAAATATATACGCTCCGGCGACAAAAGTCGTCTACGAGAATTTATCCAAGTTGACCGAGAAAGACTCCTTCTATGCTCGCTCCGACGCGTTTAATTTCTACATTATTACTCTCATTCTCAACGATAAAATCGACGAAACCAAAGAAGTGTTGCGTCACGCGCTTGACGACCCTAATCTCAAGGACGTTGCTCAGTCGGAGCTAGGCGGAGTTCAAAACGTCGATTGGATTCGAGCGATTATTCTTGCGAATTTCAATTCCAGATTCCTTATAAACGCCTGTCGCAAGGAGGACGTAGACAGAATGCGCGCTCTGGGCGTTAAAATGATAGAAGACGCGCTAACAAACGACGGCGCGTTTGTTGACGAACTTAACCGCCTCCTCGGTTGCGCCGCCTCTCTATCGATAGAATTCCATGACGAAATGCGCGATAAGATTATTGAGACGCTTTCGAAATCGGGGGATCAAATACGCCGCGACTTTGCGGAAGTCCTTCTTAGGGAGAAGGAAGAGCATGCGAAATATCTAGAGAGGCAGAGGCGGTTTAACGAACTTCAGGGTAGCGAGATGGAGGTTAACGGGCTCTATCTCGACAATTCCGAAATCGACTGGTCGAGCTATCGGGACAAAGTAACGCTCGTCGACGTTTGGCCGTCGTGGACCTTTTGCATGGGGCCGACTCCCAATAAGCTTAGCTATATGCTCAAGCTCTATCGGAAATATCACGACTCCGGGTTTGAAATTCTTTCGTATAGTACGGACGACGTCGACGCCCTGAAGGAATTTGCGGACGCGGCGCGACTACCGTGGAAGGTCGCTTCGTCCAAACTAACGCAAGTCGCGAATGAAAAGGATGGGAAAGATTATTTCAACTTAGCGGCGTACTATGGAATAGAGGACAAGGGCACGTCCGTTATGATGCTTGTCGATCGAAACGGAAAGGTAATTGAAAAGTTTGTCGGACGGTTCTTGGTCTTTTACGATGATAAGGAACTTGAGAAGCTTGTGGAGGAGGCGATTCCAGAGCCGAGGGAGCCGACTGGTCAAACGATAGACGCGTGTCGAACGGCGCTCGACGCGTTTTGCTTGTTAAGAACGAAAGAGGCTAGAGAAAGTCTGGAGAATAACAAGGAGCTTAAACCTCTCGATAAATTCAATCTTTTGTGCGGGCTCGCCCAAATTTCTTTTGATTGTGAACGTTGGGAGGAGGCCGTTCAGTACGCCGAGCGCGCGATTGCAATTGCTTCGGACGACGTGATTGCTAATGAGACGTACGACGCTGCCGGAAGTCTTTTTCAAAGCGCGTGGATGCTCGTCTCCTGCCCAAAACGCGAATTGCGTAATGGAAAATTAGCGTTGGAAGCCGTTCAGAAGGCCGCGCAGAAGACGCATTGCTCGTCTGAGTTCCGACGTCTTACGCTTGCCGCCGCCTACGCGGAAGTTGGCGACTTTGAAAACGCAACGCTACAGGCGCAAAAAGCGCTTGAGCTTGCGAAAAAGACGATAGAAAGGAATCAAGTAAAGGACGAAGATTATTTAGAGAAGTATCGAAGAGCCGTCGAGCTCTTCAGTAATAGGGAGACGTGGCGCGACTAAACGCGAACTTTGGCGGCTGAAGCGACGCTACGGGGAGATCGCGCAATTGAACGGCGCAATCTCCCCGTGCTATTGACCGAATCGCCGGAGGCCGTCGAACGTTTCAGGAACGCCTGCGACGAACGGCAATCTTTTTCCTGTTTAACTCCGAGCTGGAATTTGTCCCTTGACGAACGCTTGCATTTGAGTACAATACCCCCTTGTAGACGATGTTGATTTCGTCTACGCGGCCGCGTGGCGGAATGGCAGACGCTGGGGATTTAAAATCCCCTGTCCTTAACGGACGTGAGGGTTCGAGTCCCTCCGCGGCTACTAATGGGGTTTTGCGAGAGAATCGCAAGACCCTTTTTTTACCGAGTCATTCGGCAAAATACGAGTCGAGAGGCGTTTTTTCGATTAACGCACTTTAACGTAGATTAACCGCGTTTAACGGGATTTCTTTCCCTATTTCGTTCCCGCGAGAGACAATTTCGTTCCCACGACAAAAAATTTCGTTCCCGCGATTTCGTTCGACGTTTTCCGACGTTTCGTCAATTTCCTTTCCGACCGCTTTGTCGAAAAAAGAATCGAGCACGCGGAGGTAATGCCGCTCTTGCACCTTTGACGTGTGTCCAATCCATGCGCCGACGACGTGAGCGGGGTACCCGTCTTCTATAAGGTCGTTCTCACATGAACTGCGCATATTCTGGAAGAGCTTCGCCCACGGCGTGAGTCCCGCCCAGAATAGAATGCGTTTGAATGCAGAGTCAAAGTTCTTTCGTCGATTTTCATAGACGACGTACGGTTCCCCTTCCGGCGCGATTTCAAACGACGCTGAGAGTTCGCGTTCGAGAATCGGGAAGAGAGGAATGATCCTGTTCTCCCGTCCTTCATAACGCGCCGTTTTCGGCGAAGGGACGAGCAATCGCTTCTTCTCCCAGTTTACACAGTCCCAAGTTATCAAGAGCGGTTCCTGCTGTCGGAGTCCGCCGACGCGCCAGAGCGCGAAGAGCGTTCGCCAGTTTTGAGTCGGGCAAGCGTCGAGTATTCGTTCCGTCCATTCGCGAGGGATTTGATAGTCTTTCGACCGATTAACCGAACTTCCCTTTTTCACGGCGAGAAAGACGTTCTTTTCCGCGTATCCTTTATTGACCGCCCACGTCCAGAACGTCCGCAAACGCCCAATCGTTACCGATACGGTCGCTTCTCGGTAAACCTTCGATAATTCTGTTCGAGCGTCTTGCGCTTCCCGTTCCGTGATCGTGCGCATTGCGCGCCCTCCGTCGAAAATCGAAAAGAGTCGGTCGCCGATCTGCTTCCAG
>JAFZNK010000178.1 GCA_017550965.1 Thermoguttaceae bacterium | reverse complement strand
TCTTAAAGGACGAGGGAACCTCGCGTCCCGTCGTCCTTTAAGAGGCGGCGCGTTTCGTTGCGCCGACCGTCGACGCCCGATTTCTTAAACGGAGCCGCGCGCCGCCGACCGCAAAGCGTCCCGCGACGCTAAAAGGTGCGGCGTCATTAGCGGTTGACCTTCCAACTCCCCTTTCGATCTGACCCGATTCTTTCGATCAGTCCCTTTTCTTTCAGGGATTTTAGACATGTCGTTACCAGCGTGCGACCTGAAGAAAGTATTTCTTTCATTTGCCGTATTGTATATTCAGGGTTTTTGATTAGCAGTTCAAGAATCCTTCGTTCATTGTCCGACAAACGTTCATATGACTTCTCTGAAGCCTTGTCTGACGTCTTGGCTGACGTTCTAACGACGCTATCCTCCCGACCGGTGAATTTAATCATGATATCGCCGGAATGAACCGTGTATTCCGGCTTCGGTTGTTTTTCCTTTTTAAGCGCGTCGCAGATTTTTTCCACGCCCCGACCCCAACTCTCGATAAGTCCGGCAAGATAAAACACATGCGCGATATTGGGATTATAGGGCTTGGACGAATGTTTGTTCATCAGGTCTTCCGAAGACCAGTCGTCTGGAAGGCTTCCGACATTCGCGACGTACAATCGATCCTCATACACGCTGACTTGAATTGGGATTCCGGATTGATAATGTTTGTGGCATATTGCGTTAAGCAGCGCTTCGCGAAGAGCGTCTTCCGGAACGAAATAACGTTCGATACGTTGAATGCCTTCGTAACGAATTTTTGCTTTCATGTACTTGAAATAGATCAGCTCGATAGCTTTGTCGATTTGATCTAATAGAGACCCTCGGATTTCGTCCTGATAGAGAATCTCCGCGTCGCTTTCAAAAAAGCCGACTTTGATAAAGGCTCCGAGCTGGTATTCTTCCGGATCTTTACTGAACAGGAGCATGGCGGCGTTCGTCAGATATTTTCCTCTTGTCAGACGTAGTTTTTCGAGCAACGTCTCCTTGGGTTCGTCGAGTAATTGCGGTTCTATTCTGCCTTTTTCCGCCGCAAGTTTCTTAAATCTCGCGATCGCGCCGTCGTCGACGTCGTCGATCGAGTAGATAGGCAACGGAAGATTGTCCCACGTCGCGCCGCGCTTGCGCAATAAAAACGCCTCTAACGCCGGACCGTTCAACACCTGTTTGGTACTGCCGCTACGATAATGATATACGCCCTTATACGTTATTCCAACCGAATATGGAGGAACGTCGATTTCGATATACGGGAGTCCGTTTTGTTCATATTGGTTCACCGCGACGACTATGCCCAAGCCGTCGCGGATTTTGTTTGGAATATCTTCCATAAGTCTTTTGGCGTTTGCTACTCCGACGACTTTTCCCTTGTCGTCGTAGCCGATAAAGATTTTTCCGCCCTGTGCGTTAGCGAATCCGCATATCCATTTCAGATATTCGTCGCGCCAGGATTCTTTGTATTCAATGTTTTGATTCTCGGCCATTTGTCGATTCTCTTTTGCCTCTTGGTTGCAATAAGGAGTCACATTTTAATGGGGTGAACAACGGCGAATATTGGGGTAACGTAAAACCGCTTGGTCGTTATTCTAATTTTTATCAGTCCGTTTTTCAGTCCGTTTTTCAGTCCGTTTTTCAGTCCGTTTTTCAGTCCGTTTTTCAGTCCATTTTTCAGTCCGCTTATAAATATACGCCAGCGATAAATATTGTCAATACATATTATTAGCCTGTTTTTCAGTCCGTTTATCAGTCCGCTTATCAGTCCGCTTATCAGTCCGCTTTTCAGTCTGTTTTTCAGTCCGCTTATCAGTAAACCTATCTGTAAACTTATCTGTAATCGTTTCAATAATTCATATCTACAAACATTTGCTGTAGATATTATTTATGCAATTATCTATGCAATTATCATGCAGTTATCTATGCTGTTATCTATGCGATGCGTTAACCCAGAAAACGCTTTGAGAACTTCGTTAGAGAAACTGACGCGATGTTTTTCATGATCGCGTTTGTCCGCCTCGCGGCTTCGCCGCTCGTCGGAGAGAGGGCGGCGTTTTTTGAGCGCGGCGCGCAGACGTCAGCGCGCAGCCTTAATCGTTTTCTCCCAGCGCGCTTTACGGTTGGGATCGCTGGGATCGGTTCTTGTGAGCCAGAGCGTTTTGAGCATTTTTTCCGCCTGGTCTTTTTTGCCCAGTTTGCAATAAATCTCGACGCATTTTTCTTTTGCGTTCCACCACTCGGGGGAGGCGTCGGGATTCAAGTCGGCGTAGTCGCTCCAGTATTTCACCGCCAGCTCGAGCGCTTTGGCGTCGGCTTGATTAGAGAGGAGCAGAGCGAGCCCTTTGAGAACGCGCGCGTTTTTCGCGTCTTTTTTAAGCTGCGACGCGTAGAGACGCAACGCTTCCTGCCCTTGGCCGATCAGGCGCAGCGCGTCGGCCTTTACGACGGCGACGCGATCCGCTTGCGTTTTGTCGACGCGGAGCTTGTCGATCGAGTCGAGCGCGAATTGCGCCAGGCGTTTGCGCGTCTCGCCCTGGGCCTGGTCGGCGAACGAAACGAGTCGATCGAGCGCGTCGAGCGCGGCGGTCGACGAGGAGCCGTCGACCGAATTGAAAATCGCGACGATTTCCTGCGGCGATTTCGTATCGACCGCCAGCGAAAGACGATACGATCGAATTTTCGCGACGGTCGACACGGCGGAAGCGCGCTCTTCCCACGCGTCGAGCAGGTCGTCGAGCGCGGCGGCGAATTTCGCGTCGTTATGCGCGTCGTCGTCAAGCGCAAGTTCGACGATCAGATCGAGAACGAGCGAATCGTTTTGGGAAAGTTCCGACTTGGAAACGGTTTGCGCCAAAGCGACGATCGCGGCGCTCAGATCGTCCAGAGACGCGACGTCGGGCGCGTTTATCGCCGTTTTTCCCAAGAGACGAGCTATTGTCGTAATAAACGGCGACGTCTCGGGCGTTTGCGCGACGCGGTTTTTGTAGAGGACGCGTTCCGTCTCAAGTGCGTCGGGCAAAACGGACGCGTCGGAAGGGATCGCGTCGAGCGCGATTTCGGCGCCGTCGTAGTCGGCGCTCGCCAGGAGTCGGCGCGCGAGATCGAGCGCGTATTCGGCGCGATTCTCCGCGTCTGGAAAGAGCGTTAAATAATCGAGTCGCAACTTGTTAAGAACGTGTTCTTCTTCGCCGGCGTTTTGCGCGTGTTCGAGCGCCAACAAGTAGAAACTCGGCGCGAGTTTGTCCTCGGGGTTCGATCGGGCGAGTTCCTCAAATCGGCGCCGCGCGTCTTGTTCCCACGCGACCGAATCTTTTTGATTCGTCTGATCGAAAAGCTTTTCCCGACAAACTTTATCTGCGACGCTCGCCGCGACGCCGCGCAGTCGAAACGCGTCGTTCGCCGCGCCCGACGCGTCCGCTTCTTGCGCCGCGCGGTCGTATCCGGCGATCGCGTCGTCCCAGGCGCCAATTCTAAAGTTTTCTTCCGCAGCCGTTTGTATCGCGAGCCAGTCGCCCGACGCCTGACCCGCCGCGTTGGCGAACAGCGAAGCGCGCGAGCGTTGGACGTTGGAACGCAACTCGGACGCCGCGAGCCTCGCCGCGTCGACGAGCGCCTCTTTGTTCGGAAGATTGGTCGGCAAATCGTCGTCTTTTCCTTCCGGGGCGTTTTCAACCGCCGCCCAAAACGTCTTCACGCGCGTCAGTTCAAGATCGGCGAACAGATCGAGCAGTTTGTCGACGTAACGACCGCGATTTGGGGGGTAAGGCGCGTCGAGCAAATCGGAGTTTCGCGCGGCGGTTCGAACCGCTTCGTCAAGTTTGCCCTCGGCGACGAGCGCTTTGGTTTCTTCGGCGACAAGCCCGACGGCGATTTCAAAAGGCGCGTCCTGATTTTGCGCGACGGAGCTCAGCGCGTCGAGCGTTTCCGCGATTCGTTGCGACGCCGACTCCGACGCGCCTTGTTCGCGCGCCGACTCAATCAGAAGAAGCCGCGCGTAAAAATAGTATTCGTCGCGAGTTCGCGCCGACGAGCGTTCGAGCGCGGCGGCGACTTTTTCCGCCTGAGCGAATCGATTGGGGTCGTCGCGTCGCGCGAGCGTCGCTTTCGCGTGCCAATAGAGAAACGGCTTCGCGACGTCGTTGGGAAGCGCGCCGACGGCGTTTTTCGCAAGGTCGGTCGCCGTTCCAAGATACGGCTCGGCCTCGTCTTCCGCGCCCGACTCGATCGCCAAAACGCCAAGCGCGTAATAGGCGCGAACGAGCGCCAGTTCAAAATTCGCCGTTTCCGCGCCGACGGCGACGGCGAGCTTTTCGCGAATCGACGCGAGCGTTTGAGCGACGTTCTCGCGATCTTCCCGCGACGTCAAACGCGCCGTTTCAAGCGTCGCGCGAATCGACGCGACTCCGTACAGCGCCCGATTAGACGGCGTCGCGCGTTGAAGTTCCTCGTCGGAGATTTCCGCAAGTTCCTCGACGGCAAGTTCCGCCAGGCCGCGATCGATCAACGCGTCCGACAACCGAACCTGCCGTTCGAGCGGATCGTACGAGCCAAACGGCTTCCAGACGGCCGTCGTTTTCGCGACTTGCGGCGCGACGTCGGCGGCATGCGTCGGTTGAAACAAAAACGTTGTCGCGGCGAGCGACACGAGGGCGAATAAGACGGCGGATCGGTTCATAACTTTATGCGTCGTTTGCGGAAAAACGGGCGTTATCGCGCGGCGGCGAGCGCCTCGGGGGAGGCGGCGAATTTGATTTTGGCAAGGCCGGCGCGTCTTGCGCAGTCGTAGACGTCCAGGACGCTTTCGAGAGGCGCGTTGGCGTCGGGATCGACGATCACGGGGACGTTGGGATCGATTTCCTGAAGCGCGACGAACGTCGCTTCGACGTTTTGCAGGGAGTCGACGCGCTTGCCGTCGATCGCGTATTCGATTTTGCCCGACGCGTCGACGGCCACTCTCGCGACGATCTTGCCAAGGTCGCGTTCTTCCTGCGTTTGCGCTATCTCGCTCGATATTGCGCCCGAGCCGTTCAAATTCGTCGGCAGGAGCTTCTCGGGCTCTTTGAAGTCGGTCGTTAAGACGAAAAAAATCAGGAGCAGGAAAATCACGTCGATCATCGACGTGAGATTCAACTCGATGGAATTGTCGGGAGTCGACGTCGGCGTTTTCATCTTACCGTCCTTTGTTGTCGTCGCTTTTAAACGACGAATCGACCAAATGAGGCGTCGCGTCGACGAGCGTTTTCGTCGCCCATTTGCCGCGCGCGAATCTTATGAAAAACACGAGCGTGTTCGCGGTCAGGTACCCTGTCAGCGCCCACCAGCACCAGTAGACGCCGAACCCCGCTACTCTCACGCCGATAAAGAGCGCCGCGAGAGCCAGCCCGACGATGATGAACGTCGCGCGCATGATGAACCGCGCGTCTCCAGCCCCGCGAAGAGCGCCCGTAAAGATCAAATTGCACGCGTCGACGTAAAGATAAACCGCGACGATTCGCAGGATCATTACGGCGATCGGCCTGATTTTCTCAAACGCGTCGGGGTCGCCGAGTCCGTACAAGCCGACAAAAAAACCGGGCGCCGCCAAAAACGCGACGGAAAAAACCGCCGCGAAACTCGCCGCCAGCGCGATCGACGTAAAAGTCGCCCGACGCGCAAGTCGGGGCTTGCCCGCGCCGAGATAGTTTCCCACGAGCGTCGTCGCGGCCAGACCCATGCCGGCCGCGGGCATATAGAGCAGGGAATTGAGATTGTATCCGATTGCGGTCGCGGCGCTTTCGTCGTCGCCCAGCCAGCCCATCAGGAGCGTAAAGACTCCGAAGAAAACGTGTTCCACCGACTGTTGCGCGGCGCTCATGGAGCCGTAGTACGTCAGGCGTTTCATCTCGGGCATATTGAACCGACAGCCTGAACGGAACCCCAGTTCTCCGGTCGCGTCGCGCTTAAACGCCGCGTAAAGGAGCAGGAGAAACATCGTCCAGAAGGAAACGGCGCTGGCGATTCCCGCGCCGACAAGCCCGAGTCGCAGCCGTCCGCAAACGCCGAAAATCAAAATCGGGTCGAGAACGACGTTTACGAGCATGCCCGCGAGGGCGAAAATCATGACGGTTTTCGGCTCGCACAGCCCTTCGAAAAAAGAGCAGAGCGGCTCGAGCGCGATCGCGGCGATCGCGCCCAGCGACATATACGCCCAGTATTTCTGTTCGAGCGCCGCCGTCGAGTCGGTCGCGCCCACCGCGCGGAAAAACGGCCCGATCAGCGGCGTGATCGCCATGACGAGCGCCCCGAAAGCGATTCCAATAAAGACGCCCTGCCAGACGACCGGCCCGATCCGTTTGTTTTGTCCCGCGCCGTTGTACTGGGACACAAACGTGTTGACAAACGTTCCAATTCCCGTCGGAAAGACTGCGAGCGTCCAGAACAGACAGCTCGACTGAAACGCGGCGTTCATCTCGTACGGGTCGTACCACGAGAGACATAGTCGGTCGGTGAGCGTTACGATCGTGATCGTTCCAAAGGAGACCATGAACGGAAACGTCAGGCGCAACACGTCCCTGGCGCCGCACGGACGCGAGTAGAAGACGCGCCAAAATGCGAGCGTAAAGAACTTGGCCCAGGGCAACGAAGGGCCGTATGTCTGGTTGTCTTCGGTGGAAGGACGCATTGCGAACGTTTGTAATCGGTTTGTTTTGGGACGCGGAGCCTTTTGGGGCCGGACGTAACGACGCCTGATTATACCAATTTAACGTTGGCGTCGACAAGCCCTTTCTCGCGCCATTTTCCCCTGTGAAATCGTACGGCGAAAACGGAGACGTTGAGAACTAAAAAGAGTACCTGTAGGCTCCAGCACCAGTAGACGCCGTAGCCCAGGCCGAACACTCCGACGAAAAGCCCCGCGATCACGATTCCGACAACCGCAAGCGTCGAGAGCATGATGAAGCGCGCGTCTCCCGCGCCGCGAAGCGCCGACGAGAGAATCAGATTGTACGCGTCGAGGAGCAGGTACAGCCCGACGATTCGCAAAACGTTGACCGCGATTGGGCGCGCCGTCGCGTAAGATTCCGGGTCGAAAAGCGCGTAGACGTCGACAAAAGGCGCGGGGAACGCCAGAAACGCGACGGAAAACGCGCCCGCGACGACGCTCGACAGCGCGAGCGACGTATGCGTCGCGCGTCTGGCTCTTTCGAAATCTTTCGCGCCGACGTAGTTGCCGACGAGCGCGGCGGTCGCGACGCCAAAGCCGACCGCCGGCATATAGACCAGCCCGTTTAAGTTGTACGCGATCGCCGTCGCGGCGTTGGCTTCTTCGCCGATCCAGCCCATCATGAGCACAAAGAGCGTGTAGAACCAGTGTTCCGCCGTCGTCTGAACCGCGCTCATCGAGCCGTATTTGACGAGCCGTTTCATTTCCGGACGGTTGAGCCGAACGCTTTTGCGAAGCGTAAATTCGCCGCTTGCGTCTCGTTTCCACGCCGCGTAGAGAAAGACGGCGAATTTAATCCACAGCGCGATTGACGTGGCGAGCGCCGCCCCCGCCACGCCAAGACGCAGTCGTCCGCCGATCCCGAAAATCAAAATCGGGTCGAGAACCATATTGACGGCGAACCCGAGCATCGTGATTTTCATGACGATTTTCGTCTCGCGTATCCCGTTGAAAAAGGAGACGAACGGCTCCAGGCCGAGCGTGGCGATCGTTCCCCACGCGAGATATTTCCAGTACGTCTGTTCGAGAATCGAGGACTGTTCCGACTGACCGATCGCGCGGAAAAACGGGCCGATTAGCGGCGTGACGGCCACGAAAAACAGCCCGCAGACTAGCCCGATCAGCACGCCTTGCCAAACGACCGACCCAATTCGTTTTTTCTCGTTAGCTCCGAAATACTGCGCGACAAACGTGTTGACAAACGCGCCGATGCCCTGGGGAAGAAAGAGAAACGCCCAAAACAGCGCCCCCGCCTGAAACGCCGCGTTCATTTCCTGTCGGCCGAACCACGCCAGACACAGCCGGTCGGTCGTCGTCATGACGACGACGGAACTGTACGAGACGATGATCGGAATCGCCATGCGCAGCACTTCGCGCCCGCCCCCGACGCGGTTGTTCCACGCGCTCCAAAACGCGCGCGTAAAGAGTCGGGAGAGTCTCAACGGCTCTTCGTAAGTTTGGGCGGTTTCCTCGGGCGATTTCATGGGATTCGACGCGATTCTTTCGGATTTGGACCTGGTTCTGAACGAGGGGTATTGTAACAGGCGTTTGATTTCGCGCAAGTCGAGACGCGCGTTTAGCGCGCGATTGGCCGGTTTCGCAAGGGGGACGTTATTTCTTCCGGGAAATTATGTATAATGAGAGCGGTCGTTTTTCGCGTTGTTACCCGAACTGGAGGAGAGTGAACTATGAGCGATTTGTATTATATCGCCCCCGACGATCGCGCGTCCCTTAACGACGGAATCGCCGTGTTGACCGACGCGGAAGCGCGGCATTTGACGCGCGTCATGCGTAAGAAAGTCGGCGACGAAGCGGATTTGTTCGACGGATCGGGCAAAGAGTACCGCGCGAGAATCGAATCGATCGCGCGTGATCGCGTCGAATTGACGGTTTTGGAGACGCGCGAAGACGACCGCGAGCCGGACCTGGCGCTCACCGCGATCATGGCGCTCCCCAAAGGGGATCGGCAGAAATGGGCGATTGAGAAGTTGACGGAACTCGGCGTGCGACGATTTATCCCGCTCGACGCCGAACGCGCCGACGTCAAATTCGACGCCGGGGTGCGCGAACGACTCGAACGCCAGACGCTTGAAGCGTCGAAACAATGCGGCCGACTGCGCCTGATGGAGGTTCTTCCGGCGATTAAGCCGACGGAATTGCCGGGGCTGGTCGAAATTCTCGACGCGAAACTCGCGGGCAAGTCGGACGCCGCCTCGACCTGTTCGGAACTGGGCGCGACGATCGCCGAACGCTACGCCGAAACGAAGCTCTTTGACGAAATAACGCCGAACTCGGACGTGTTGCGCGTCGTCGCGCATCCGATTTCCGACGGATTCTTCGGACAGACGAGCTTTACGCGGCTGATTCACAAGCGCCGCGCGATCCCCGACGCCGTTCTTCTGCTGATCGGTCCGGTCGGGGGCTTCGCCGACGCCGAAGTTCAAAACGCCGTCGATCAAGGCTGGGCGCCCCTCGACCTCGGCAAGCAGGTATACCGCGTAGAAACCGCCGCGATCGTCGCCTCCGCGTTGTTTTTGCACTTGAAATAGAGAACAGCCCAAAACGCCTATGCGACCCGCTCGCCGTCGCGAGCGGGTTGGTTGAATAAAACGGCGCTCAAACGCAGAATTCCTCAAATCAACGCGACGCCAAGACGCGTATCTATTCGGGGATTTCATCCCTGGCTTGCGACGGCCAAACGCAAATTCTCTCGAACAACGCAACGCGTGAACGCAATTTCTCAAGCCGCCTTCTAAAGGGAGCAGAGACCTTGTGCTCGGAGCCCGGCGGCGCGCTATGGAATATCAACCGTCAACACAGTATCCATAACAGGAAAATTCCCCCACTTTTAGGGGAGGCGCCAAGGATGCGCCATTTTTTTTGAGCTCCTCCTTGACGCCTCCCTCTAATGTTGGGTGTAAAAGACTAGTGATTATTTTTTTTAATATGGTGTGAAATAATGTGTTAAGGAATAATCGAGGAAGTATCGCACGAGGCGCCATTTTTTGGCGTCTCCTTGGCGCTTCATTTGGCGCCTCCCCCAAAAGCGGGGCGTCATTTTACAGGAAAAACGTCAAAACCACGCCTCGCGCCTTCCGGGTTAAACCGCCGCAATCGCCTCGAGACGATTCTCACGAGCTCTTTTCAACGAAAATTCTTGGAACGCGCCAAAAAGTCCCTGCGCGCGCTATGGTAGAAAATGCTAAAAACTATACCTTTCGGCCAATTGCAACTTAAACGGTCAATCTTACCCAATTGTACATTCTGATAACTTTTTGGCAAGAAAAATCTCAAATTTTGGTCAAAAAACAGTTCTTTATCGGTAAAAATAGCTCTATTTTTACTGGCCGAAAGGTATACGTTTTGGCCAGGCGACCAACCGAACGAGTCTTTCTATAAACCCTTTTAAGAAAAGATATAAAGACGCGTCGACTCGTTTCGTCAGGCGAGGCGCCGCTCGTGTTGGAGTGTTCGTCATGACGAAAGAAACGCCGTTGTTTAAAGAGCTGGAAGAGGAGTCGAAAGAGACGACGACCGCCAGACTCTTCAATCATCTTTTCCAGGCGTGCAACATCCTGCGCGGTCCGATCAATCAGGACGAATACAAGAGCTACGTCATTCCGATCCTGTTCTTCAAGCGCATGTCCGACGTTTACGACGAAGAAAATAAGGACGCCGAAGCTAAATACAAAGAGAACGCGAAGAAGTTTCCCGAAGACGAACTCCATAAATTTCTCATTCCCAAAGGCTGTCATTGGAACGACGTTCGGCTGACGAGCGAGGACGTCGGCAAGGCGATCGTCGACGCCATGACGGGAATCGAAAAAGCGAATCCGACCTCTCTTTCCGGGCTGTTTTCGAGTTTCGACGACGCCAACTGGACCGACAAAAACAAGTTGTCCGACGCGCGGCTCAAGGAACTCGTCGACCACATGTCGACGCTAAAAGTCGGGAATCAAAACTATTCGGCGGACGTTATGGGGGACGCGTACGAATACCTGATCAAGAAATTCGCCGACCTCTCGAAGAAAAACGCCGGAGAATTCTACACCCCGCGCTCGGTCGTGCGGCTCATGGTCAGAATCCTCAATCCGCAGCCGGGTGAGACGGTTTACGACGGCGCGTGCGGCACCGGCGGCATGCTGATCGAAGCGATCCGGCATATGAAAGACAAACGCGCCGCCTACGGGCGGATTTTCGGTCAGGAAAAGAACCTCGCGACGTCCGCGATCGCGCGCATGAACCTCTATCTTCACGGGGCCGAGGATTTTTGCGTCGAACAGGGCGACACGCTCCGGAATCCCCTCTTTGTCAAAAACAATCGGCTTCAGACGTTCGACTGCGTCGTCGCCAATCCTCCATTCGGGATGAAGAAATGGGGCGCCGACGTCTTCGCCGCCGACAAGTTCGGGCGGAACGAATGGGGAACCCCGACCGACTCGAACGCCGACTTCGCGTGGATTCAGCATTTCGTCAAGTCGACCGATCCGAAAAAAGGACGCGCCGCCGTCGTCATGCCCCAGGGCGCGTTGTTTCATTCGGGGAAAGACGGCGAAATCAGGAGAAAACTCGTCGAGTCGGACAAGCTCGAAGGGGTGATCACGCTCGTCGGAGGGCTCTTTTACGGCTCGGGCGTTTCCGCGTGTATTCTCGTCGTCAACAACGCCAAGCCGAAAGAGCGTCGCGGCAAGATCATGCTCGTGGACGCGTCGACGATCTACACCCCGTTGCGCGCTCAAAACGTCATGACCGAAGAGAACGTCGACGAAGCGTTTACGCTCTATACCGGTTTCGCCGACGTCCCCGGCAAAGCGAAGCTCGTCTCCATCGACGACGTCAAAGAAAGAGGCTATTCCCTCGCCGTCAACGGCTATATCGAACGGGAAGCGAAGGAAACAATCGACCCCGAGGCGGTTAAAAAACGGTTCTTCGAAGCGGTCGACGACGTCAAACGCGCCGAGGACAAATTGCGCGAACTCCTCAAAAAAGAAGGGCTGTTGAAATGAACGACGAACGCGTAACGATCGACGAGCTGGAGTCTTACTTATGGGGCGCCGCCGTTCTGCTCCGAACGAACATCGACGCCGGAGCGTACAAACAGTATATCTTTCCGCTCCTCTTCTTCAAACGCATGTGCGACGTCTACGACGAAGAGACCGAGCGCGCGAAAGCCAAATACAAGGACAAGGTCAATCGCTTCGCCGAAGAGGACATTCACGCGTTCCTGATTCCGAAACAATATCATTGGAACAGAGTGCGCGAAGTCCCCGAAAACGTCGGTCAGGCGATCGTCGACGCGTTCAAGGCGGTCGAAAGGGCGAACGTCGACAAACTTCAGGGCGTTTTTGGGGACGCGCCGTGGACGAACAAAAACAGACTGTCCGACACGCTCCTCAAAGACCTGCTCGACCATTTTAGCTCCAAAACTCTCTCGATCGCCAACTGCCCCGAAGACGAACTCGGACAGGGGTACGAATACCTTATTAAGAAATTCGCCGACGACAGCGGCCACACCGCGCAGGAATTCTACACGAATCGAACCGTCGTCCATCTGATGACCGAACTCCTCAAACCGCAACCGGGAGAGACCGTCTACGACCCGACGTGCGGAAGCGCCGGAATGCTCGTCTCCTGCGTCGCCTACCTGAAAGACCGCGGACTCGAATGGCGCAACCTGAAAATCTACGGGCAGGAAATTAATCAGATTTCGTCCGCCATCGCGCGAATGAATCTTTTTCTTCACGGGATCGAAGATTTTCATATCGCCAACGGCGACGTTTTAACCAATCCGGCGTTCTTGAAAAGGGATCGGTTACAGACGTTTGACATAGTTTTGGCTAATCCTCCCTATTCGATTAGTCAATGGGATCGAAACGCCTTCGCCGCCGACAAATATGGGCGCAATTTTTTGGGAGCGCCCACGCAAGGTCGCGCCGATTACGCTTTTTTTCAGCATATCCTCAAAAGTCTGAACAAAACTTCCGGAAGGTGCGCGATACTCTTCCCGCACGGCGTTCTGTTCCGAGAAGACGAATACGATATGCGCAAGAGGTTAATCGAAGCCGATTTAGTAGAATGCGTTATCGGTCTTGCTCCCAACCTCTTTTACAATTCGCCTATGGAATCCTGCGTCGTCATTTGTAGAAGCAATAAGGAGGAACGCAGAAAAAACAAGATTCTTTTTATCAACGCCGTCAAAGAGGTCAGGCGCGCCAACGCCCAAAGCAGTTTGGAGGAGTCGCATATCGCCCATATCGCCTCGGCGTTTGAGTCTTTTGCTGAAGAAAATGATTATTCTCATGTCGCCGATTTAAACGAGATTGTTGCAAATAATTATAACCTGAGTATTTCTCTCTATGCGCGCGAAGGAGGCGACGCTCCTCGGGATGGGAATAATTTGGAAGAGCGCGTCGTTGACTGGCTTGCGCAAAGCGAAGAATTACGCGCGTGTCTTGACGCGCTTGAGTCTTTATTGCAGAAAGGGGCTGTTTGATGGGGAGCGTAAAACTGGGAGACGTCGCGCAAGAGAGTAGAGAAACAATAGAAAACGCTCGTGATTTGCCGACAGTCGGACTCGAACATTTAACGCCGGGCGTTCTGGAACTGGAACGTTGGGAAAACAACGCGGAAACGACTTTTTCAAAAGGGTTCAAAAAAGATCAAATTCTGTTCGGACGAAGAAGAGCTTATCTCAAAAAAGCGGCCGTAGCGTCGTTTGACGGGGTTTGTTCCGGGGATATTACCGTTATCGAAGCAATTCCCAATAAAATCGACAAGAGGTTGTTGCCTTTTGTAGTTCAAAACGACGTGTTCTTTGATTTTGCGATGAGTCGATCTGCCGGCGGACTCTCGCCAAGAGTCAAATGGAAGGACTTGAAGGAATACGAATTCAACCTCCCTCCCATAGAAGAACAAGCTCGAATCGCCGACCTCCTATGGGCGATGAACGACGCAAAAAAAGCCTATAGGAATCTCCTTGCCGCTACCAACGAACTTGTTAAGGCGCGGTTTGTGGAGATGTTTGGGAATCCTGAAAGCAATCCACTTAACTTTCCGGTTAAACGATTTGAAGAAATATGTGAGAATCTCGATTATCGCAGAAAACCAATTACCGCATCAATGCGAAAAGCAGGGAGATACCCATATTACGGAGCTTCGGGAGTTGTTGATTATGTAGAAGATTTTATTTTTGATGAAGATATCCTTCTTATATCAGAAGATGGAGCAAATTTACGTGTGAGATCGACTCCCATAGCTTTTTCTGTAAGTGGAAAAGTTTGGGTAAACAATCATGCACACGTTGTTAAATTTGAGAATAAAAGTCTTCAAAAGTACATCGAAGTTTATTTTTCACTAATCGACATATCTTCATGTATTACAGGCTCTGCCCAACCCAAGTTAAATCAAGCGAGTTTAAATAATATGCTTTTTTCTATTCCTGGTCATAATGCCCTTGAACGTTATTATCAATTTTTATGTCAAGTCGATCAAACCAAAGCCAAAATCAGCAGGGTTCTTACTCAAACTGAAGAATTTTTTAAAACGTCGTTATATAGGTATTTCAGTTGATACAAGTTAAAAAACAACATAATAATTAAGGTTCAAGACAACTTTAATGGAGATTTTCGTAGTTCTTTGAGGAGTATTTTATATAGATCTTCGTTTCTATGATTGAATCGAAATTCGCATTCTTTCAAATGCAAATAGAAGGTCTTTTTGGATATTCCTCTGAACTTC
>JAFZNK010000177.1 GCA_017550965.1 Thermoguttaceae bacterium | reverse complement strand
CGCGCACAACTTGATCGCCTCGTCGACGTCTTTCGCCATAAGCTCGGGCAAGCTGAACGTATAGCCGGACTTCGCGACGTATCTGACGTTCGACGCGGCCTTGGAATATCGCGAGCCGCGGCAGTCGGGGCACGGAACGTCGACGTCGGGCAGGAACTGCACGTCGAGCGAGATTTCGCCGGTTCCGTCGCACGTCGGACAGCGCAGGGAGCCGGTGTTGTACGAAAAGTCGCCGGATTTGTATTTAAACGCTTTGGCGTCGGGCGTTTTCGCAAAGATCTTGCGCAATTCGTCATGAACGTTCGCGTAGGTGGCGACGGTCGAACGAACGTTGATTCCAATAGGGGTCGCGTCGATTAATTTGACGCGCGTCGGACCGTCCGTCTCGATGCGCCGAACGTGGGTCGGCATAGGTTTTTCCGCCGCAAGCGCTTCGAGCGCGGGGACTAAGCTCTCCAAAATCAGCGTCGTCTTACCGGAGCCGGACACGCCGGTTACCGCCGTGAGCGCCCCTTTGGGGAACTCGACGTCGATCGGCTTGACCGTATGAATCGCGCCGGTCGAGAGGGAGATTTTGCCATTGGCGAACACGGCGTCGAGCGACGGCGCGCGCTTTCTAAGTCTCTGCGTCGGCGCGGCTAAGAACGGACCAATCGACGACGCGTCGTCGTCGATAATTTGCAGAATCGTTCCCTGCGCGACGACGCGCCCTCCGTTCGCGCCCGCGCCCGGACCAAGTTCGATTAGCCAGTCGGCTTCCGAAAGAATTTGAACGTCGTGATCGACGAGCAGTACGGAGTTTCCGTCGTTTACAAGATCGCGCATGACGCCGTTAAGTCCGACGATATTCGCCGGATGCAGTCCGATCGACGGCTCGTCGAGCACGTACAAAACGCCCGTCGTTCGGTTCCTTACGGCGCGAGCAAGTTGCATGCGCTGACGCTCACCCGTCGATAGAGTCGACGCGGCGCGATCGAGCGTCAGGTAGCCTAAGCCAAGATCGACAAGTCGTTTGGCCGCCGTCTGAAACGACTCGCAGATATTCTCCGCCATCTTGCGCATAGGAGCCGGAAGGGACGCTGGGATTCCGTCGACCCAGTCGATCGCGTCGTCAAGCGTCTTTTGACACGCCTGAGCGAGCGAAATTCCGCGCAGTCGCGGCGCCTGGGCGCGCTCGGAAAGGCGCGACCCGCCGCAGACGTGACAAACTTCCTGTTTGAGAAATTTCTCGACGCGCTTCATTCCCTTTTCGTCTTTAACTTTAGCGAGCGCGTTTTCGACGGTGTAGACGGCGTTGTAGAAGGTGAAGTCAAGCTCCCCCGCCGAATTGGAGCTTTTCGCATGGTAGAAGATCCGCTTCTTTTCGGCGGGCCCGTGAAAGACGATATCGCGCTCTTTTTTCGTAAGTTGCGAAAACGGCACGTCGGTGCGCACGCCCATCGCGCGACACACGTCGGTCATGAGCGACCACATCAGGGAGTTCCACGGAGCGACCGCGCCTTCGTCGATCGTAAGCGACTCGTCGGGAACGAGCGTCGACTCGTCGACGGTCAGCGCGAATCCCGTCCCGTCGCACGTCGGACACGCGCCCTGACTGTTGAACGCAAGTTCTTCCGCGCCGGGCGCGTAGAACCGCGCGCCGCATTCGGGGCAGACGAGCTCCTTTTCGGCGGCGACGTCGAGCGTCGGCGCGAGATAATGTCCGTTAGGACAGCAATGTTCCGACAAGCGCGAAAACGCAAGACGCAGACTGTTGAGAAGCTCCGTCCCCGTGCCGAACGTGCTACGGATTCCCGGCACGCCGGGTCGTTGTCTAAGCGCAAGCGCGGCGGGAACATAAAGAACTTCGTCGACGTCGGCGCGGCCGGCGTAAGTCATACGACGACGAGTGTACGTCGAGAGCGATTCAAGATAGCGCCGCGACCCTTCCGCGTAGAGAACCCCAAGCGCGAGGGACGATTTCCCGGAGCCCGACACGCCCGCGATTCCGACGATCTTATTGAGCGGAACGTCGACCGAAACGTTTTTTAAATTATGGACTTTCGCGCCGCGAACGACGATTTTTTCAACCATTCAAGGCTCGCCTGATTTCAAGGTTCCGAACAGATATTGACGATCGCTTCCGAAACGCGGATCTTCGCGTCGTCGTCGAGCAGAAAGATCCGACGTTTGCTCTCGGGGTTCGGCGCGAATTGCGTAACGCCTTTGTCGTCAAAAGTAACGTCGAGCGGTTCCGAAAGCCGATAATATTCCCTGCCCTCTTCCGGACGCAAGACGAACAAAACGCTCGTGATATCCCAGGTCGGGCGGCGATGGTTCAGCCCTTCGTTGGGCGCGGCGACGCTCGCCCAATGCGCGAACGCGTCGCGCAGAAACTTCGCCTTAGGCCCGCGATAGTCGCGCTTGAGATTCGTCGGGGACATGCGAACCGCGTCCCCGACTTCCGCGCCGCTAAACACAATCTCGGTCGGCTGTTCGTCGACGAGTTTGCGCGCGGCGGGCACGTCGTTTTTGATATTCCATTCGGCAAGCTCGACGTAATATTTCGCTGACGGATCGGGCGCGAACGAACCGCCCATAATCGAGAGCAGCCTGACTTTTTGCGCGACAAGCTCTTTTCCGGTCAGCGGCGAGACGTCGTCGCCGGGCGAATCAAGCAGCGCCGCAAGATTCGTCGAGAACCCGACCTGGATCATGACGACCGAGCGGTCTGGCGCGTTCGCAAGGAGTCGGCGCAGCAACGCGATCGGCTCTTCAGGCGTAAAACCTTCCGGGACGGGAAATTCCGGAGAACCGTCCGCGATCTTTTGGGCAAGCGTCGCCGAAAGGTATCGGTCGGTGTTCCTCGCGGCGTGCTCAGGCGCGCCGACCGGAATGTTCGGACGACCGTAAAGCGCGTTTTCCGCCGCGACAAACGGCGCGACGTTCGGATTCTCGTTCGTAAGCGTTACGCCTAAGAGATTGCATACGCCCTGATCGGCGAGGCGATGAATGACCGCCAACGCGAACGCGTCGTCGATATCGCCTCCGATATCGGTGTCGAAAATCACGTTAATAACGTCGTCCTGCGAATCGCGGACGTCGAGCAAGTCGCCCTCCGCCGCGTATGCAAACGACGTTAGCAAAAAGACAAAGAGGAAAAGTGTTTGTTTCATCGTAGTAACGTTTCAAAAACGTGCAAAAACGCGACGCGTCGATTGACGAAGTCGCGTTCCGCGCGAAGCGCGGGGAGCGCGAACCGGGAGTCCGCCCTCGAACCGCCGCGCTATTTCGCCTTCGAACCCGCGGCGTCCCGACGAATTTGATACATATTGTATCCGACGCGTCGAACGGCGTCGATCGTCTCGGAATACGGTCGGTCGCACACGTCCAGAAGCCCGATCTGGTAGTTCTCGCCGTCGAAACGTCCCGTCGTCGGCTGATCGCCGTATTGGAACCAATGCGCGCCGACGATCCAGGGATTCTCCAATGCGCTCCTGACGTACGCCTCGTACGCTTCCGCGCGCGCGTTTTGATCGGCGCACGGCCCGAGCCCCGTATGGAACATGCCGCGATCAAGCGCGCCGAAATGGAACTCGCCGATCATGACGGGCTTGTCTTCTCCTTCGACCGGCTTAAAGTCGCCGACTTGCTTCTTATAGAAGTTATAACTCACGACGTCGCAATATTTCTGCGCGGCGGCTTTGGCAAGATCGTTCGTCCACGCGAACCGACAGCCAAGATAAAGCTTGCCGGGCGCGAATTCGTGAACGGCGTCGCGAATCTCTTCGAAATATTTTTCGCAAATGACGGTGTAAAACGCGTCGCTATCGGCGTTTGCGGCGTCGTTTTTCGGCGTTTCAAAAGGTTCGTCCGCAAGGGCGTCCCAAATTGCAAGCTCGACGTTCCACGCGGCGTTGAACTTCTCGATCGTTTCGTATTTGTCTTTGAGCCACGCGACATAAGCTTGTTTGACGGGCTGATCTTTGGGGGACGAAAGCGCGGCGCGAGAAAGGGACCCCGCCTCGCCCCAGCTGATCTCGTTGTCGACAAAGAACCCGACGCAATACGGGTCTTGAGCCGCGTCCTTATTGCGATCGAGCGACGCGCCGACGCTCGGCTTAAAGCCGGGGTCGAACGGATCGACAAATTTGCCCCAGTAGCCGGAACTTCCTTCAATCGCTCGGGAACCGGAATTGACCGTCGTTACATAAGGCGTTTTCGCGTAACGCGCTATGTTCATGTCGGACCAGTTCCCAATCGTGTTCATTCCCCAGCTGCGCAATCGGCGCTTAACCGAGTCTTTTTCTTTGTCGACCCAGTCGTCGCCGTATTTCTTATAGAGGTTCGACGCGGAGAAATTGAACGTCCAGAACTCTCCGTAATCGGCGTAAAAATTGTTCACCGAATTGGAGCTCTTCCAGAGGAAACGCGACAACTTGTTGTTCGGGTCGGGCTTCGTCGGAATCGCGTCGCAGAAATAGAACTCGCGTTCGGACACGGGCGTCACCGCGTTAGAATGTCCGACGCAATCGACGCCGTGCGACCAGAACAATCGCCCGTCGGGATCGACCAGATACCAGTACCCGTCGATTTTTTCGGTTCTAAACGAGCCGGTCGCTTTAAGTTGCGGACCGTTCTTCCAACCGCCGTACTCGTCAAACTCCATCGGCTGATTGGCCGCGAGATCCGCGTCTTCAATTTCAAGTTGAGCGCGAAGTTCTTCGAGCGAATGCGTTTTGCCGGGCCAGTCTTTATGCATGAACTGCCCGAATTCGTCGATCATCGGAAAGAACTTGTCGGGCCCCCAGGAAAGATATTCTTCGGGCGTTTCCGTATCCGGAATAGCGACGATCGAGATCAGTTTCCACGAATTGCGCTCTTTGTTCTGATTGACAAACGGGCGGAACGCGACGAGTTCGCGCCGATTGAATTTGGCGCCTTTATCGACCGAATAGGAGTCGGTTTTGATCCCGCCCGGCTTGCCGCGCATGGCGAAAAGCTTTTGACGCGTCTCCGTATTCAACTGCCTGGGCAAATCGAATTTAACCGTCTTCTTCTCGCCCGGCGCGAGTTTGACGCTTTCGGTAACCGCGCCTTCGAGCGACTTCATGTCGACGCCTTTGGAGTCCATGCGGAAAAAGAGCGTAAATTCTTTGTCGCACGTCGATTGCAACGTGAGTTCTATCTCCGAATAGGAGTCGAGTTTCCAGTCCCCTTCAAAGTGAACGCCCGGCCAGGGATCGTCGACGCCGTTGTTAATTTGCAAAGCGCCGTCGTCGAGACGTTTCATGTCGACGCCCTGCTTGCGTATCGAATCAAGAGGCGTGTTCTGATCGTAAATCACAACCGGCGCGTTTTGCGCCAAGGCCTGTGCGGCAAACGCCGCGACGCCCAAAAGCGTCCATAATATCGCGTGTAACTTCTTCATTTCTATATCTTTCTTATTAAGAGGCCGTCGACGGCGTTTCATTTACCGGAAGGCCGGTTCGGATCGACCAGCTTTCCAAACCCTTCCATAAGATCGTATTTGTTCTGCCAGGTCGTGTACATAATCCCGACGCAATTGGGAGTGCGCTTGCAGGTGTCGAACCAGTCTTCGCACGTGGAGAGATCGTCGACGTCGTAATACGCCGCGCCCTGAGTTCGGAACCCGCGCTCGGAGAAGAACTTCATGCTCAATTCGCGCCGCTCGTGATACCAGCAGCTGATAATTAAGTCTTTGGGAATCAAGTCCCAAACGCCGGTATAGTCCCCTTCGCAGACGTAGTAATTGTCGTGCGCGTTATGATTCGGATCGAACATGTCCGACCAGATATAGACGTCGGCGTCGGGCCGAACTTTTTTGATAATCGCGCGTTGTTTCGCCACGCAGTCGGCAAGAATCGCCGCGAGCGAGATTCCGCGATCCTGACACGCTTTGCACGTTCCGGCGCAACGAATTTCGTCCATGCTCAGGAACCACTTTTGCGGATTCAACAGTTTCGCGACCGCCTTGGCCGACTTCTCAAAATATTCGTAGACTTTCGGTTCCGACATGCACGTTGCAATTTGCGGCGCGCCGACAAGAGGCGGATAGTAGAAATCGACGCTCAGTTCTTCGCCGTCGCTAATCGCGCTTCCTTTCGGAAGAATCAGCGGCTGACTCTCGGCGTCGGGCCGCCAGGGCTGAACGCGAAACTCGGGCAGCGTCCAGTCTTTGCCCTGTTTGTAAGTCTTTTTACCGTCGGCGCTCTTCACGACGATCGGGGTTCCGTCGCGCTGAAGAGGATTGACCAGCCCGAGCGGTTCGACCTGAACGTCGTCGATCCAGAACCGGCCTCGCGTTCCGCCCCAAATCCCGGCGTAAACGCGAATTTTGCCGTCCTCAGGAACGCGAAACGACGTCTGAATTTGCGTCCAGTCGCAAGTCCGGGTTCCGTCCTCGGCGCGAGGAGCGTCGAAGTTCCCGTTCGCAAGCGAATCGCCGTCCACGGAATACGCCTGAATCAGAAGTCTTCCGGCGACTTTGTCGGCCTTAATCCACGCGCTCGCGCGATAGATTCTGCCGGGCTTCAAGTTGAGTTCGTACATGACGCGCCCGTGCCCGTGCTCGTCCGAATCGTATTTGTCGAAGCGAAGCGAACTTTTGCCGCTATGCGCGACCGAATCGTCGCGCGACGACACGCCGGAATCGTAGAAACCTTTAATTGGTAGTCGCTCGCCGTTCCACGTCTCCATATCGCCGTTCTCGACGACGATCTTTTCCGGCTCAAAAACGGCGCGATCGCCGCGCGCTTTCATCGGAAGCCCTTTGATCGGCAGTCCTTCGGCAAGATTAGGGTCGCGTCCGGTCATCGTCCCGTACCCGATCGTCCAGAGAATCGGTATGATCTCGACGTTTCCTTTTTTCGCGGCCGCTTTGACTTTCTCCAGCCGCGCGATCTGTTCGTCGGACCACAAGTCGGCCGAGTCCCAGGGGACCGCCCACAACATTCCGTTCATATTGACCGCCGACGCGCGTTCGATCAGCGCGACGACCTTATCGGCGTCCGCGTCGGACCCGAGTCCGAAAGAGGCGTAGAACCACCGATCGTTCATGACGGGCGTTTTATCCTCGCCCCAGGCGCGCGAAACAAACAGAGAAGCCAACGCGACAAAAACCGCCAGCAAAAGCGAAACGCCCGACGCAAGCGTCTCGCGCAAATCGAATCGTGTCATAACGACGTCCTCCAAAGGAACCGAACCGCAAAAACCAGTCGCAAAAACCAGTCGCAAAAATCAGTCGCGAACTCCCCGCGACCGCCCCCATTATAAACCGCCGGAACCCCAAAATAAAGAGCCGTTTTAAAGAACGGCGAGAAAACAAAACGAACAGTTCGATCGACGCTTCTCTTGTCGCGTCGCTGAAAAAGCAGACTTTTTAACGCAAAAAAACAAAAAACGCTAAAACTTTTTTATTTCCTGCCGAAATTCAAAAGAGCGCGGCTTCTCTTTCGAAGTGAAAAGAGGGGAAAGTTGGGGTATTTTTGCAAAATATGCGTAAAATTCGCAAATTGCTCTTTCCAAAATCGCGCAAATAGGATAATCTGGGGCAGTCGCGAGGAGTTTGGCTTTTGTCAAACGCTTCGCGATTTGCCAACAGAGAACTTGCGTCCCTGTTGGATCGCAAGGATGGGCGCCGGGTTTTGGCGCAAACGTAATTTAACCTAACGGAAAAAGGTTTACTGCAAATGAAAAAAGAAATCTACGCCGACGGCGTCGGTCAAATTCATTTCGCCGGCAACATGGTTCGCTTCGACTTCGTCACGCTTCAGCCGGGCGCTGAAGGCGCCGCTCCCACTCCGGAGCCGTCCGAACGAGTCATCATGCCGCCGCAAGGCTTCTTGTCCATGTTCAACAGCATGCAACAACTCATCGACAAGCTCGTCGACGCCGGCGTTCTCCAGAAGAACAACCCCGCCGCGTGAGCTGAATAGTCGACGCGCCGCGAGGCGTTTGTATAAAAAGCCCGATTCCTCAGGAGTCGGGCTTTTTTGTTGCGTCGACGCGTAGAACGGCGGCGTCTTGAAGGAAAAAAGGAAATAAAAAAAGCGGCTCCCCCTTTTCAAATTGCAAGACCCCGCTATACTATGGGACGCTGTACATTGTTTTACGGCGCGATTGAGTCGATTTCATCCGGTTTCGTCGTAGCGCTTCGAGAGCGCGTGTCGACGCGACGGAATCGGCGTTTCATAAACATTAGGTTGATCGCCAGCCAAGTAAAAAACGCACGTTTTTTAGGCGGTCGGCGCGGATAAACTGGCATAGACGGAGAGTATCGTGGGAACAAAGAAAACTGGAAAAGGGCGACGTAAGCTCGGAAGAAAAAAGAGACGAATGCGATCCAAGATTCGCCATCGAAAAGACTGATTCGGCGCGTCGATCGTCGCGTCGAAGTCTGTTTTCTTCTGGGGGGACGCCTTTTCCCCCCGATCGAAAAGTCAAAAATCCCGAGTTTTCGCTCGGGATTTTTTTGTTTCTTGCAACGTCTGACGCGCGACCGAAGCCTCGCGCCAGGCGCGTCCTCTAATCATTCGCTCCAGTTGGCGACTTGTTCGGGCTTGAGCGCCCACGAATAGAGCTTCGCGAATTCGACTCTTCCGTTGAGATGCGCTTCCGTACGCATGCCGCTGTAGATATCGCCGCCGAGAACGAACGCATGCGCCGTCTTGTCGACCGGATGCGTCAGCGTCCCCCGCGCCGTTTTTCTTGCGACCTCTTTGCCGTCCAGATACAAAACGGCGTTTTGACCGTCGTACGTTCCAAACGCCTGATAATACCGACCCAATTCAATCGGCGTTTCCAGAACCGTATAGATTCCGTTAACGCTAACCCACAATCTAAGAACTTTGTCCGTCGCGTTGCAACTCAATTCGATTCCGCCCGTGTCGGTGTTGCCAAAGACGGCGTTGGGGCCTTTGGCGTTTTCGTCGAGCCTGAATTTCGCGGCGATCGTCGCGCGACGCAACGTCTTGAGGAACTCTTCGGGCGTCGGGGAGACGTAGGCGTCTTTTCCGGAAAACGCGACGACCGCCGCGCCGCCCAGCGCCGCTTCTTCGACGATCTTCGGTTCGCCGCGCTTTTCCAGAACCAATTGTTTCTCCCATTTGTTCGTCGGCTTGTTGACGACTTCGCCGTTTTCGACGCGGATATCGTAGCAGTCGGGGTTCGGCCTGGGCGCGTCCCTCTCGGGGGAGCGATTCGGATCGTCGGGCGTCTTGAACCTCAGCGCGATTGTTTCGTCGCTCTCGCGCATAAACGGGTTGAGCGCGGTAATCCGGCAGTTATAGTCGGCGTTCGGCTCGAGATCGGTCAATTCGACGCTCGCGTTCTCGGGCATGTCGCGCAAATAATACTGCGACCAGAACCAGTACGAGCCCGCGGATTCCCAGTCGCCGTTGTTCGAATCAAGTCGCTCAAGGTCGAGCCGATACCCCGCGACGACGTCTTTGCAATACGCCTGCTTAAATTCGATCGAAGCGGCGTAGGCGTCGACGCCGGAAACTTTTGGAACCGTTCCTTCGCGCCAGGTCGGCTTTTCGGACGACGAGTAGCGCTTGTCGGTGTAGACGTAGTCGTCGATCGCGCCGGGTTTGGCGACGAAATAGACGACGTCGAAGAACGAGTCGGTCGTCAGGTCGTACGGCTTGAGCGTAACCGAATTGTCGCGCCGGACTTCCACAACGTAGAACTGCCCGTGGTTGTGGTCGTCGGCGAAATACTTCTGGAACCTGTTCCCTTCGTGCCCGTGACACAAATAGCTGAGCGTCCCCGTTCCAAACGCGGAGAAGCAGCCCTGCCACGCGCAGCGCGGATCGTTGATCGGATAGTGCGTGTGGCCCGAGAAATTCACGACGTTCGGGTACTTTTGCAAGACGTCGAACAGGTCGTCGGCGCCCCAGTCGTCGTAGCCGCGTCCGCCGTAGACGGTCGGCGAGACGGGATAGTGCTGGAAGACGAAAATCGGCTTGTCTTTGTCTTCCTTATAGACCTTGGCAAGTTCTTTGTCGAGCCAGTCGGCTATGTAGAGATAGTCGCCGTCTTTCATCGTGCCCTTTTCGGGGGAGATTGCGAAGAAGTTGAACCCGTTGGCCTCGTAGCGGCGATTCGGCTCGACGCCAAAGATCGACTGCCAGAACGCCTGGTTCCCGCCGTAGAATTCGTGGTTCCCCATGCACAGAAACTTCTGCGTTCCCGGCTTAAGCGCGGCGTCCATCGTCTGTTTGAACATCGTCAGCTCTTGCTCGTTTCCGTGGTTCGACATGTCCCCGACAACCACGAGCGCGTCGAAGTTCTTGTACGGCTGTTGAGCGGAGTATTCGTACATGAACTCGATCGCGCGCTTAAAACGCGGAACCTCCTTGGCGTCGGGCTGACCGTCGAAATGAACGTCGCTCATGACGCAGCAGCGCAAGACGACGTCGTTCCCCCGCGCTTCGGTCGTTTCTTCATAGTTCGCGAACACGTCGCGCGGCAAAAAAACGGTCGACGCAGCGGAAAACGCGCCGAATTTGAGGAAATTACGACGGGATTGAGTTTTCATGGCCTTCTCTTTCTATCCGAGTCAAACGTCGATCAGTTCTCTTTGCACAAATTAGCGACCTGTTCGGGCTTTAACCCCCACGTGTAAACTCTCGCGTAAACGACCGTTCCTTTCATCGGCGCTTCGCAGTCGCCGCGTTCGGAGATATCGCCGCCGACGACAAAGCCGCGCGCGGCGTCGTTTTGCGTATGCGTCAGAATTCCAACCGCCTCCTGTCGCGCGACTTCTTTGCCGTCAATATAGAAAACGACCGCCTTGCCGTCGTAGGTTCCGTACGCCTCGTAATATTTGCCCAGTTCGATCGGCGCGCGCAGAACGACGTAGCCTCCGTTCACGGCGACCCAAAGCTGCGCTTTCTTTTCTTCGGCGCTGTAACTGAGCCCGAGTCCGCCAAGTTGCGTGCTGCTGAAAATCGTCGGATCGGTCGCCGTCGACGTCGGGTCGATCATAAATTTCGCGGCGATCGTAGCGCGACGCAGTTTCTTCAAGTCCTCTTTCGTCGTCGGAACTTTGTAATATCCCTTGCCGTCGGCGAACGCCATGACGGAGCCAAGCGCGGCGTCTTCGGCGATTTTCGGCTCGCCGTGCGTTTCCAAAACGAGCTGTTTGTCCCAGCTGTTGACGGGCGCGTTGACGACTTTGCCGTCGACGACGCGGACGTCGATAAAGTTCGCGTTCGGCCTGGGCACGTCTTTATCGTCGGGCTCGCCGGGATCGACGGGCGTTTTGAACTCGACGGGAAGCGTTTCGTCGCTCTCGCGCATGAACGGGTTGAGCGCCGTGATCGATCCGCGATAGTCGTACCCGCCGTCCAGATCGGAAATAGTTCCTCGCGCCGTCTCGGGCATGTCGCGCAAGTAGTATTCCGACCAGAAATAATGGGCCCCCGCGCTTTCCCAATCGGGTTTCTTCGCGTTTTTGCGCTCAAGGTCGACTCGATACCCGACGCAGACGTCTTTGCAATACGCCTGTTTGAACTCGACGACGGCGGAATAGGAGTCTTTGACGTCGACGGTCGGGGTCGTTCCTTCGCGCCACGTCGGCCTGGCGGAATTGAAATAACGTTGATCGGTGTAGACGTAGTCGGCGACCGCGCCGGGCCTGGCGACGAAATAGACGAGATCGAAGAACGAGTTCGTCGTCAGGTCGTACGGCTTGAGCGTGACGGAGTTGTCGCGTCGAACTTCCAGAATGTAGAACTGCGCGTATTTGCCGTCGTCCGGAAGATAATCCTGGAACTTGCGCCCTTCGTGTCCGTGACAGATATAGCTGAGCGTGCCCGTTCCAAACGCGGAAAAGCACCCTTGCCACGCGCAGCGCGGATCGTTGATCGGATAGTGCGTATGCCCGGAGAAATTAACGACTCTTGGATACTTCTGGAGCGTGTCGAAGAGATCTTCGGCGCCCCAGTCGTCGTAGCCGCGTCCGCCGTAGACGGTCGGCGAGACGGGATAATGCTGGAAGACGAAAATCGGCTTGTCGGGATCGGCCGCGGCCGCTTCCTTGAGTTCCTTTTCAAGATAGTCGACGACGTAAAGATAATCCCCGTCTTTCATCGTGCCTTTTTCGGGCGAAAGCGCGATAAAGCGGTACCCGTTCGCTTCGTAACGCCGATTCGGTTCGACGCCGAAAACCGACTGCCAGTATTCCTGATTTCCTCCGTAGAACTCATGGTTGCCCATGCATAAAAACTTCTGCGTTCCCGGCTTAACCGCTTCGTCCATCGTCTTTTTGAACAACGTCAGCTCCGGCTCGGTTCCGTGATTCGACATGTCTCCGACGACCACGAGCGCGTCGAAATTCTTATACGCCTGTTCGGAGCAGTAGTCGTACATGAACCTGATCGCGCGCTTAAAGCGTTCCGTCTCTTTGGATTCCGGATTGCCGTTGAAGTGAACGTCGCTCATGACGCAGCAGCGCAAGACGACGTCGTTTCCTTCAGATTCGGTCGTTTCTTCATAAGTCGCGAAGACGTCGCGCGGAACAAATAAAGTCGACGCGGCGGACAGCGCGCCAAGTTGCATAAATCGACGGCGAGAGCGGTCTGTTTTCATCGTTTCATCCTTATTCGCAATACGTTGTCATTGAGCGCGTTCTATCGGGCGTCAAAAAATCAAACTCGTTTTAGCGACAAACGTGTTTTGACGTCGTGTCGAAAATCACTCGTAATCGATTCGTTCGATTTTGAAGATCACCGGTCTTGTTCCGTCGGAACAGCACGCGATCATCGTATTTTCTTCTTTCATCCAGCCTTTCATGATCGAGCCGCCCTGCAGACCCGCGTAGATATAACGCGCGATCGCGTCCCACGCTTCCGAACAATGCGGAAATTTCGGACCGCCGGCAACCGTGTCGGGATCGGCGTCGGTTTTGACCAACGTGTTTAAACCTCCATGCCAGAAATGATCGACGTTTCCGTCGCGTTCAAAAACGAATTCGTCTCCGACGTTGTAGCACGGACATTCGCCCGAGTTGGGATCGGCGCAAAATTGACGTTGCAACTCGGGATAGAGTTTCTTGTCGATTACCGTTACTTTAACTTTATGTTTCATGGAAGGATCCTTCGATCGTTGACGTTAAACGTCGCGTCGTTCATTCGGTTTTTGGAAATTCGCAGAGCGAGAAACTGTCGGCGTCGACAAACAGGGTCGCGCGCGTCAACACGCGCAGGATCGTCGCGGGACACGCGGTCGACACGGGATCGTCGAGCGTCTTCTTGACGGCGGCGGCTTTGAGTTTGCCGGGTACGGCGCAAACCTGAACGCCGCCGCGAGCGAGCGCGGGCACGGTCAGCGTCAGCGCGTGAGACGGAGTCGACGCGAAGTCCGAAAAGCAACCGTCGTTGACTTGCTGTTGACGGCAGACGTCGTCGAGTTCCACGACTTTGACGAGTTTCGGGTCGTTGAAGTCGGCCACGGGCGGGTCGTTGAACGCGACGTGTCCGTTTTCGCCGATTCCCATGCACACGACGTCGATTGGCCCGTCGTTGACGATCGTCTCGTAGCGTTCGATCATCTCGTCGACGCTCGCGCCTTTTTCTTCGTCGAGATAATAGATCGCCTTAAACGGCGCGCGCTCGAAACAGTGTTTTTTCAAGTAGTAAGAGAATCGCGCGGTCGAGCCGACGGGCAGCCCGATATATTCGTCCATATGCAGCGCGACGACTTTCGTCCAGTCGACGAGCGGGGAGGCCATAAGCGCGTCGAGCGTCTCGTTTTGGGACGGCGCGGCGGCGAAAATCACGCGCGCCTCGCAGCGCTCGGCGATCGCCGCGGCGATACTCTCGGCGGCGAGTTTGCCCGCCTCGCGGCCAAGTTCCGCGCGGTCCGCGCACACGTTTACGGTTAAGTTGTCCTTTTGAAATTCTACAGACATATCGGCTCCTTTATTGCGAGTTACGGCGATCGTTATTCAACGCTCGCCCGCTTTGGTCTCCACTTTTTCAATATCCTCCGACTGATCGACCGTCAAATCGAAGTCGACGAACGGCCCTTCGTTTGGCAGTCGCATGAAAAAACCGTCGGTATAGTCCCACGTCAATTCTCCCGACTCGACGGAAAGCTCCAGCGCGTGGCCCCCTTTGGTTCGATCTTCCGAGATGAAATGCAAATGCCAGCCGGGCGCGTTGAGCATGTTCATATACGGCGGACAATACAGTCCGATCGCCGAGCCCGCGATATTCTCGAATTCGAAAACGGTCTGCGCGCGTTCCATCGTCTTGGCGAGCGGCTCGTAAGGCGGGGACTGTTTGACTTCGCTGCGCGCTTTTACGCGTCGAAACGTTCCGTCCAGGCGAATCAGGTAGAAACGGTTGCGACCGAGCGCGGCGGTTCGTTCGTCGAGGATCGCGCGAAGCGCGTTAAAGTCGGGAACGTCTTTAACGCTCTGTTTCTCGTCGACGTCGAAAAAACTCGCGTTGGCAAAAGGGACCGTTTCGTCGTCCGGAACGACTTCCACGGATCCGTCCGCGACGGCCCGATAAACAACCCCGTCGAGCATGATCAGTTCGCCGTTGATTCCGTCAAACGTTCCGAGCCCAAAGTCGCCGCGACGTTTCAGTTCGCCGACGGAAACGCTTCCGTAATAATCGCCGAGCGTGAGCGCCTGAAGCGCCGAGACTTGATAGAGCGCGTCCCGATCCGGCTTTTCCGCGACTTGCCCGCCGCTTTGAGCGTTCGCGCGACAAGCGCAAAACGCCATGCTCAGGAGCGCAAACGCTATCGCGACAAAACGCGATTCTTTTTTTGTCAATTTTCAACCTTTCCTCAAAAAGAGGTCCGACGACGCGACGACAATCGCGACGCGCCCGACGTATAAGCGCGGGCGTTATATGCAAACTTACGCGTCATTCTATCAGAAAAAAAATCGAAAGCAAACGCGTCCCGCGCGAAGCGCGTAAAGCCGCCGTTACGAAACGGCGGTCAATCGGCTCGTAAGAGCCGAGTCAAATCCACGCGACGCCTTATTTGCCTGCAGCGTCCGGCGGACTTCGCCGCCTGCCGCTTGCGGCTCTTATCACGTTAACGCGACGTCGAAACGCAACGTTCTCAATTTCATTATTTCAAAATCCTGCGGAACAAAATCAAGAAATCTTGCTGGATAAAAATCAAAAATCTTGCGGGATAAAAACCAAAAATCTTGCGGATCAGAATTGCAAAATCCTGCGGAATGCAAACGCCGACGATTTCATAAGTCGGGCAAAAACAATCGAGAAACGTCCCGCGCGAAGCGCGTAAAGCCGCCGGTACGAACCGGCGGGATCTCGGCTCGCAAGAGCCGAGTCCGACGGCGGACCCCCGGTTCGCGCTTCCGCGCGGAAATAAACACCCGCTCCCGTTGGTCGCTGTCCGAAACCAATCGCAAAGCGTCCCGCGCGAAGCGCGCAAAACCGCCGATACGAACAGACCAATCGGCTCGCAAGAAACGCAGAGTCCGGCGGCAAACTTCGCGACGCCCCAAATATCTCCATAGAATCGCGCCGCCAAATTTCCCGTTTTTTATTTGAAATCCCGGCAAATAGCCCTCATTCGATCAAAAACTTCTCCAAAGTACTCGCCCGACTCTTTCCGGTCGACCAGATATCCGTTAATCAGCGTCAGCGCTTCGAGGGCGTAGGCGACAAACGCCTTGACTTGAGGATGTGGAGATTCGGAAAAGCAACTCTTGGAAAGACGCTTTTTGTACATTTCGATCCCTTCGATCAACATGATTTTAACGTGTTCTCGACGAACGTTTCTAACAATGTCGAAAAGTTCCATGACGTTTAAAACCGTGTCTTCTAAAAATTCTTTCTCTGCCATCGTTGTGTTCTCGCTAACTACTCTTGTTTATTTCGCGCTTATCGCGCGGTTCGCCAGCGACCGATCGTTCTCGTCTCGTCCCAGGAAAAACGCGCTCAATAAAACGGCGATTGAGCGACTTGTAAGAAACCGTGAAAAGACGAATTCGTTCGGGCCCATGTTATTAATAGCTCGACCGCGAAAAATTTCCCGTTTTTCGTTCAAATATTTCCCAGATTCCCACAGCGCGACGCCCCCAAATTAATCAATAGAATGGAACCGAAAATTTTCCCGTTTTTTCGTTCAAATATTTCCCAAATTCCCGTCGCGGAGCGACGACCCCAAATTAATCAATAGAATAGAACCGAAAATTTTCCCGTTTTTTCGTTCAAATATTTCCCAAATTCCCGCCGCGGCGCGACGACCCCAAATTAATCAATAGAATGGAATCGAAAAATTTCCCGTTTTTTCGACGCTTGCTCGGCTCTTACGAGCCGATTTCCCGCCGGTTCGGACCGACGGCTTTACGCGCTGCGCGCGGGACGCGGCGCGGTTGTTTTGGCGGCGCGTTGATTGCCTGCGGCGTTCGGGCGACAGAGCCGACCAACGGGAGGCGGTTCCAAGAAGCGCCATGCCGCCTGCGGCTCCACTTTTGCGTTTGCGCGCCGTTTTATTTCGCCGTTTGCTCGGCTCGCATGAGCCGAGTTCCCGCCGGTTCGGACCGGCGGCTTTACGCGCTTCGCGCGGGAACGCGTTGCGGTTGTTTTGGCGTCGCGTTGATTGCCTGCGGCGTTCGGGCGACAGAGCCGATCAACGGGAGGCGGAGCCAAAAAGCGTTCTATCGCTTGCGGCTCCAATTTTGCGTTTGCGCGCCGTTTTATTTCGCCGTTTGCTCGGCTCTTACGAGCCGAGTTCCCGCCGGTTCGGACCGGCGGCTTTACGCGCTTCGCGCGGGAACGCGTTGCGGTTAATTTGGCGACGGCGTTGAATTTTAGCGACGCGTTGGTCGGGCTCGGCTCTTGCGAGCCGAGTTGCCCGCCGGTTCGGACCGGCGGTTTTGCGCGCTTCGCGCGGGGACGCGTCGCCGACGTCGCAACCGTTTACAAAATCTGTTCCATCCCGATTTTCTGCGGTTTCAGACCCATCGCTTCGTAGAATTTGATCGCGCCGGGATTGCAACTCCATACGTTGAGCGTAACGTTGTAGAAATTCAGCGATTTAGCGTAGTCGATCACATGACGGTAGAGCGCTTTGCCAATTCCGCGTCCGCGATACGCTTCGTCGACGCATATGTCGTCGATATAGAGCGTTTTGACGTCGGTCAGAACCGAGTCTCCGACAATTTGTTTATGAACGCAAAACGCGTGTCCGGCGACTTTGCCCTCGACTTCGCACACGAACACGGGCGTCGCGTCGTCGTCGAGTATTTCCTCCAGCTGCGCGGCGTTATATTTCGTCGCGGGGCCTTTGAACAAGTCGGGCCGGCCGCGATGATGCGTCATATCCACCTGAACCAGCAATTCAAGTATTCGCGGAATATCGTCGCGTTTCGCTCTTCTGACGTCGTTCATCGTTTCTCCGCAACTATTCGTAAGAACGCCCCGAGATTCCCTGTAAAAACCGTTTGCGCGCGACGTCGGAGCAGTCGCATCCGGCGCCCGTCGGATATTCGTGAGTAACGCACGCCTGGCACAAATTGAGCGGGGGGATCCCAATCGCCTGGGAAATAGCGCGCGGAGGGAGATAGCGCAACGAGTCGCACCCAAGTTCTTTAGCCATCTCCGCTTCGATCTCCGGCGTGAGAATCCAGCGGGTCGTCAAGTCGTCGCTGCTCAAAACGCCGTCCATCCCGTAATGTTTCATCATAAAGGACGTCGCGAACAGTTCGTTGTACGTCGACATGTCGATTCCGTAGAAACACGGAGCCATAATCGGCGGACACGCGACGCGAACGTGGATTTCCTTTACCAGCCCGATTGTTCGCAGGCGCTCGATCAGGACGCGCATCGTCGTCGAGCGCACAATCGAATCTTCGACCAAAAAGACCTGTTTGCCTTCGAGCACTTCCGGCAACGGCGTGTATTTAATCTCCGCTTTGCGACGTCGCGACTCGCCCCCCTCGATAAAGGTTCGTCCGCTGTACCGATTGCGAATGAGCCCTTCCCGACACGGAATTCCCAGCGCGTACGCCATGCCGTTGGCGGCGGCTTTGCTCGTGTCGGGGACCGGCACGACGAGCGCGTTCGCCTTGTCGATCGGCGTCTTTTCGCGTTTCGCAAGTTCTTCGCCAAGTTTAATACGCGTCAAATAGACGCTTTTCCCGTCGAGTTTGCTCGCGACGTTCGCGAAATAGATCCATTCGAAGAAGCAGTGCGTCGATCGAGACGACGTCGAAAACTCCTCGATTTGAACGCCGCGTTCGGGGGAGACGATCACGACGTAGCCGGGGGGCACGTCTTTAATGTCTTTGGAGCTGAACCCGAGATTGAAGAGCGCGACGCTTTCGCTCGCGGCGGCAAAAAGGGAGCCGTCGAACGCGTAGCAAAGGGGCTTGAACCCGTGCGGATCGCGCGCGACGAACATTTCGCCCTTGGCGTTCAGATAGACGAGGCTGTACGCGCCGTCGAGCCGCCTGGTCGTTTCGCGGCAGACCGTCAAAAGGTCGGGTTCGGAATTTTTCACCGCCGTGCAAAGGTAGTGCATGAAGACTTCGGAGTCGGAATCGCGCGCGAAACAGCGCGTGGGATCGGTCAGAAGCTCGTCGCGAAGCTTTTCGTAGTTGGCGAGCTGGCCGTTGAACGCGAAGCTGAACCACTTGAGGCGATTGATATGCGGCCGCTCGAACGGATGCGCGAAGTTGCGATCGTCGCGTCCGCACGTCGCGTAACGCACGTGCCCGATCGCCGCGCGACCGGCGAGATCGTCCATAATTTGCGCGTATTTGGCCCGACTACCCTGGTGAAAGACCTCCGCCACGGTTCCCAGATCCTTGTACGTCTTGAGGAGCTGCTGACGATTGGGGCTGTACGTCGTAACGCCCGCGGAAAGTTGTCCGCGATTTTGCAGGTCGAGGAGCATTCTCGGCGCTAAACGCGAGACCTCTTCGCTTCCCTGCGACGGACACAGCGGAGACGGCCTGCCGTTAGGCAAATGATAAAGGGCGATTACCCCGCACTCTTCGTGTAATTCGCTCATCGTATTGTCGCTTGCTTCTTCTTTTTATTTGCTAATAGTCGAATAAGGACCTTTATGACATAAAAAAAACGCCCCGACAAACGCCGAGACGTTTTTAAAACGACTAACTGTCGCCGCCGCGCGGCAAGGCAAGGAACGCGCTCATTTTGTTTGGACTACCTTTAACGAATTCCTGAATTTCTCGAGCGCGCTGTCGGAAAGTTTGCAACCCCATTCGGTCGGATTCTCGTGCGTAACGCACGCGCGGCACAGCCATAACGGCTCGATGCCGATCGCGTCGGACACGTCTTGCATCGGGAGGAACCGCACGGTGTCGCACCCGAGCTCTTTAGCCATTTCCACGGCGATCTCGGGGGTAAACGTCCATTTCGTCGTCAGATCTTCGCAGCAGTTCACGCCCTCGACGCCGTAGTTTCTGACCATATGCGACGTCGCGAACAACTCGCTGTACGTCGACATGTCGGAACCGTAGAAACAGGGCCCCATAATCGGCGGGCACGGAATGCGCACATGGACTTCTTTGGCATGACCGACGTCGCGCAGCCGTTCGATGAGCACGCGCATCGTCGTCGAACGCACGATCGAGTCGTCGACGAGGAAGACGCGCTTGCCTTCGAGAACTTGCGGAAGCGGCGTGTATTTCGTTTCCGCCTTGCGCTTTCTCGTCTCGCCCCCTTCGATAAAGGTTCGGCCTGTGTAGCGATTGCGCATGAGCCCTTCGAGACACGGGACGCCCAGCGCGTACGCCATGCCGTCGGCCGCGGCCTTGCTCGTGTCGGGAACGGGCACGACGATCGAATTCTCGTCGATCGGAACGTCTTCGAGCCGCGCCAACGCCTCGCCAAGTTTCTTACGCGCAAGGTAGACGCTCTTGCCTTCCATAACGCTCGCGGCGTTGGCGAAATAAACCCATTCGAAGAAGCAGAACGCGGTGCGCGGAGAATCGGCGAACTGTTTGATCTCGACGCCTTTGTCCGGCGTGACGATCACGATCGCTCCGGGGGGCACGTCTTTAATGTCTTCGGACGCAAACCCAAGGTTGAAGAGCGCGACGCTTTCGCTCGCGGCGGCGAAAAGGGAGCCGTCGAACGCGTAGCACATCGGCTTGATTCCTCTGGGGTCGCGCGCGACGAACATTTCGCCCAACGCGTTGAGGAAGACGAGCGCGTATCCGCCGTCGAACGTTTTGGTCGTTTCCTGACAGACGCTGAGAAGATCGGAGCCGTGCTCTTTAACCGCGCCGCAAAGAAAATGCAGGAAGACTTCGGAATCGGCGTCGCGCGCGAAGCAGTAATTTTCGTCTTTTAAGAGTTGTTGTTTAAGTACTTCGTAATTGCAAAGAGAGCCGTTGAACGCGAAGCTGAACCATTTGTTTTTCTTAATGTGCGAACGTTCGAACGGGTGAGCGTAATTGCGGTCGCGCTGATTCTCGGCGGCGTAACGAACGTGCCCGATCGCCGCTCGGCCCGCAAGTTCGTCCATGAGGCGGGCGTATTGGTCGGGATGGCTTTGATGAAACGCTTCGGCGACCGTGCCGAGTTCTTTATAGGTCGCGAGCAATTGTTTTCGATTGGGGTTGTACGTGGAGACGCCCGCCGCAAGTTGGCCGCGATTTTGCAGGTCGAGCAACATTCTCGCGGCTAATCTGGACACTTCCTCGCGACCTTGACTGGGAACCAGCGGAGATTCCGGACCGGACGGCAGATGGTAAATGGCGATAACGCCGCACTCTTCATGTATTTCGCTCATAGAAAATAAAACGCTCCTGAATTTTCGTCAAGCGTAACTCTTGCTGTTTTGCGCGGCGGTCGCTTGGTCGACGCGCAGACGCGCCGTCGGCTTCGAAAAACTCGGGAAAGTCTTCGCGTTTTTCAACAAATCGCGCGAAAAACAACGAGTTTTTCAATCTCGGCTCGCCCTTTATTATATTCGCGAATCGACAAAAAAAAAGGGGCGCCCGTCATGCGCGACGAGCGTCCCGTGGGAAATATTCGCGTTTCGTTACGAACCAAAATCACCACCCGTAGACAATGTTCGATTCGATCATTTTACGCGCTTTTTCCAGGTCGACTCCGGTTTCTTTCATGTAGAGTCGGATCGCGTGCAACTTGTCGCCGGACGCTTTTGCAAGACATTCGCGAGCGACGTCGGAAACGTCGGCGTGACCGGTAATGCCAAGCGCGGCTTTGGAAATGACCCAGACGTCGCGAGGTCGCTTGGTGACGCGAATCGCTTCTTCGCCCGGATAAGCGTCTTCCAAAGCTTGTTTGGCGTTTTCTTCGTCCTCAGCCCAGGTGATGACGATGTGGCCCAGCGTTTCAATTTCGAACAATGCCATAACTATGGTTTCCTTCGATCAAAGGGATAAAATATCAACTGACAAAAAACGGTTTTCCCAGCGCGGCGTCGGCCGCCTCTGCCCTGTCCGCTTTGATTGTATCAGAAAAAATGATTACGCGATAGGGATAAAACAAAAAAACGGTCAAATTTTCGCCGGAGCCTTGCGGAAACAACGTCGTCGCAAATTGCGTCAATCGCCTTGTCGTCGGCGTCTTTTGTCGGTTTCATATCGGCGTTCCCGATCGTGAAAAAGCTCGGCTTGGCGTTCAACCTTTGTATCCTTCTCCGACCACAAGCTTAATCTGCTCTTCTGAAAAGCCGTTTCGTCTCATATTCTCTATGACTCCGAAGTAAGCTTTCGCTTCGCCTTCTGCTCTACCTTCCGCTCTGCCTTCCGCTCGGCCTTCCGCTCTGCCTTCCGCTCTGCCTCTCGCTTCGGCGTCGGCTATGCCGCTTCCGTAATCAAGCAAAGCCTTCTCCTGAACCCGAATTTGTTCGCGAAGTCTCTCGTCGGCGTTCAGATCGCAAATTGCGTCAATCGCTTTTTTAATCATGGGATCCTCCGTTCTTGTTCTGATACTCTCT
>JAFZNK010000176.1 GCA_017550965.1 Thermoguttaceae bacterium | reverse complement strand
TCGGGGATTCTCGATTATCGACCGTTCGATCCCGGTTGATTTCCGTCGCGGCAATTCGTCGAACTATAAGAACTCGATTTTGCTCCAACGCATTATCGACTGACCTTGAAGCGAAGCGCGACAAGGCGCGCGAAACTTGTTAGCGAAAAAGACGGGCGGGAGATTCTCTTGTCCGTCTTTTTTTACGCGCCGGAAAAACGCGTCTTGATGAAACGGTCGGAGCTTTTACAATAGGGCTTGCGCGCGACGCGCGTTGAAATTCGCAGATTCTCGTCTCGTTTCCCTTTCCAACGAGGTTTCCAATGTCCGGTAAGAAAGTTCTGGTCGTCGTAGGCCATCCCGACGTCGCCAATAGTTTTAACGGCGCGATTGCGCGCGTCGCGTCCGAGGCGCTCGTCGCGCAGGGGTACGAGCCCGTCTTGCGCGATTTGTACGCGGAGGGCTTCGATCCGGTCATGCCGCTCGACGAAACAAATCGGCCGGTCGAGGAGGCGCCGGAAGCGATTCGCGCGGAAATGGAACAGGTTAAAGAGTGCGTCGGGATGGTCTTCGTTCATCCGAATTGGTGGGGAACGCCTCCGGCGATTCTCAAAGGCTGGATCGATCGCGTCGTTCGCAACGGGTTCGCCTACGGGTTTACCGAACAGGGGCCGTGGCAGGGCCTGAGCGATAAGATCGTGCAGGTTTTCACGACGTCGAACACGCCGCGCGACTACGAGCTGGAAGTCTACGGCGACCCGTTGGAGAATTTCTGGAAGACGATCGTTTTCAGCCTTGTCGGTTCAAAATCGTTTGAACGCCGTAATTTTGAGCAAATCATTCTCAGCGACGAAAAGACGCGCGCCGAATGGCTCGCCGAAGTCGACGCGACGATTCGGAGACGATTTGTTTGAGTCTGGCTTTGCGGCGCGTTTGAACCCCCGTTGGAGCCGCAAGCAGCAGGCGGCTTTGTCCGCCGAATGCGTGGGCAAACTTTAAAGCGATCCGGATTGGCCGCAATGTTGACGACGGCGAAAGCGAAAGATATAATGTAGTTTACGGGGCGGGGGCGTCGGATCGATTCAGGAGAGCGAAGAATTGACAGAAGAGCAAGACTTTAAAATCGATTTATATAAAGACCTGATATTCCGGGCGTTATTTGGGGACGAATCTGCGAAATACGCGTTAAAATGCCTGCTCAACGCGGTCATGAACCAAGCGGAACTTCCCTTGATAGCGGAGCTTGAACTTGGGAACCCGTTTCAATTGCCGTCGTTCTACGACGGTAAATTTTCGATCATGGATATTCATGCGATCGACGAGACGGGACGCCATTTCGATATTGAAATGCAGTTACAGCCGCAAAGATTTTTTGGGGATCGTTTATTCTATTACGGTGCGGGTCTTTATGGGAGCAGTCTCGAACAGGGCGAGGGATATACGGAGCTTCCCAAAGTCGTTTGCGTGGCGTTTATCAACTTTCCTTTAAGCGAACAGAGACCGGACGTCTGGTTCGACGTGTGGCAAATGCATTCGACGTTGGGCACGGGGCTTGGCACAGACAAAGTGACGAGTATTTTTGTCCGACTTCCTCGCGTTTTTGATCAAGAAACATCTCCTCCGGATATATTTACGGGGCAACTTGTTTATTGGGTGAAGATATTGTCCTCTTATGCCCAGTTGACCGCCG
>JAFZNK010000175.1 GCA_017550965.1 Thermoguttaceae bacterium | reverse complement strand
TTCCGTTCTCAATCCCCGTTCGACGCGCTTCCCAACGCTCGAGAAGCGCCGGGCCAGGCGAGACGTCGCGCGATTCGACGTACTGCCCCGCGCGCTCGTCGGAGCCGTCGACGACGTAGTCGACGCGAAGATAGGGCAGTCGGCGTTCGTTCTCGCTCCACGCCGCGACTTTGGCGTCGCGTCCGGAGAGAAAAACGCTTGACGTCTTCTTAACGGGCTCGGGTAGTTCGTAGACGGTCTCTTCGGCGTTTTCTGGACTGGGAACCGAGACGCTCCCAACGTACATGTCGAAGAGCTTTTCTCGCGTTTCGGGCGACTCCTTGCTCAGATCGCGCAACGCCAGCCAGCCGATTTTCTTGTCGGTCGGCGCGTCTTCCGGATCGATTGGAGCAAGATAACGCTGAATCGTAAAGAAAAAGCCGACGCATATGAGCGCCAACACGACGACAAACAACACAAATCGCTTGATGAAACGCCGTCTGCGTCCCTCTTCCACCGCTTGATCAAGTTCGTCGCCGTCGTCGGTATAGTAAAAAGCCGGATCCATAGGTCGCTCTAACTCCCTAAAAACTGTTAAATCCGTAAAATCGGTTTCGTTCTAACCCGACGTCGACGCGCGACGGCGCCGTCGCTATTAGCGCGGGTCAGATTTCGTTTTCAATTAGTTATATCGTATAAAACGATTATTACTATTACTAACCTTTTCTGCGAAAAAAAAAAAGAGCAAATAGATTTAAGCGTCCAAAAAACTATTCCTATTTGAGAGATTCCCGAGTATAATATACGTTGATTTATTGGCTTTTAAGCGTCGCGCAGAGGGCGCCTGGAGGCCTGACTCCGCCGTCGCGTTCTTGAGCGAACGCGCTTTGTCGAAATCGGCGTCTCGTCGGCGCCGCGTTATTGACCTGTTTTGCTCTGCTCAACGTTTGTTTCCGCGAGTCGACGCGCCGATTGCGTCCGCCTGGGAGTTTGTTATGAAAATCGCCGCAACCGTCCTTTCGTATTCGACGCTTTACGCGTTTCGACGATCGGTCTTACGATCGGCGCGTCTTGTCGCTCTGTTGGCTGGAACGGCGCTTGGAACCGTCGCGTGTTCGTTCGCGCAGGACGAGACTATTCCCCCCCTGAATTTTGAAGCCGAGGGCGGCGCCCCCGGCGCGACGGCGGCTCCGCCCAACGCGCCAGCTCCCGGCGCGGCTCCGTCCGGAACGAACGTCGCCCCCGGCGCGAACGCGTCGCCCGATCGACGCGGTTCCGCGTCTCAAGCGACGACCGGCGATTCGCAAAAGCAAAGCGCAGACGTCGCGGGCGTTCAACTCGCGCCGTTCTTCCAGGTTCCGCAATCTCTTCCGGACGTCGTCGGCGAGCCTCTTTCGCTCGACAGGCTTCTTTTCGGAACGCACTCGCCCGCCGATCGGCTCCGCCGGCTCGACGCGTATTGGGATCTCTCGGGCAAATACGCGCTTGTCGCCTTATGCTCGCGCAACCGATCCTACGTTGAGAAATGCGTCGGTCAGTTGCAGCAGAAATATTCCGGCAATCTTCCCGCCGACGTCAAAGCGCTCGCGCTTTCCGCGTTGAGTTCCGCCAAACAGGCGTACGATTCCGCGCGCGTCGACTTTACGCAAGCGCAGTACGATTTCGACGCGGCGTTTTCCACCCCCGCGGGGCGCCGCGCCGCGATGAACCGTTCGCTCGACGCGCCAAGTAAGACGACGCGATTCTTCGGAACGGACGTCGTCGTGCTTTACGTTCCGTCCGCGGCGCCGTCGACGAGTTTCTATCAGACGCGCTTCGAGGAGATTTCGCGTCAGCGCCGCGTGTCGGCGGAAGCGTCGCGAATCAACGTCCTGATTCCGCTCCTGTACGAAACGCTCCAGTCGCGGGCGAGTCAGGCGGCTGCGGAAAAGTCGCTCTTCGAGACGGAATTCAAATCGTCGTCGTCTCCGGTCTCCCTTTTCGCCGCGGCCGACCGCTATTTAGCCGCGCAAAAAGAGGCGATCGTCGCCGCGATCAAGTACAATTGCGCCATCGCCGCATACTCCTGCGAGACGGTTCCCGGCTCCCTTCAGGGCGATCGGCTTCTCGCGACGCTCAATCAGCGGCCCGCCGCGCAAACGCAAGCGGGATCCGGCGGACAAACGCCGCGGCCCGCTCAGACCGCGCCCCAATACAACGATCGTTACGGCTATCGCGAAATCGTGTTGCCCGGCCTCGATTATTTCGAGTCCGCGCGCGAAGTTTTCGCCGCGTCGGGCTATCGCCGCGACGCCTACGCGAGCTCCTATTCCTACGGCGGCTTGATTTTGCCCGGCTTGACCGACGCTCCGGAACCGCGCGTTGAAAAAACGTTCGCGCAAAGCGAAACGACCGTTCCCAAACCAGTCGTCGCCGGCGTTCTTGACGAGCCGGTCGACCAGGCCGCCGTCGCGGCGCTGTTGGCAAGCGCGCAAACTGCCGATTCGACCCCGACGGTCGTTACCGCCGGTTATTTGAGCGACGCGGAACTGTCGAAACCGGCCCCCGTCGACGAAGACGCCGCGCTTGAAGCGGCGAAGAAGGCGGCGGAAGAGGAAGCGGCGCGCAAAGCCGCCGAGGAAGAGGCCGCAAGAAAGGCGGCGGAAGAAGAAGCGGCGCGCAAAGCCGCCGAAGAAGAGGCCGCGCGGAAAGCCGCGGAAGAAGAGGCTGCGCGCAAAGCGGCGGAGGAAGCGGCGCGTAAAGCCGCAGAAGAGGAAGCGGCTCGTAAGGCCGCGGAAGAAGAGGCCGCGCGCAAGGCGGCGGAGGAAGAAGCGGCGCGTAAAGCCGCGGAAGAAGAGGCGGCGCGCAAGGCCGCGGAGGAAGCGCAGAAAGCCGCCGCGGCCGCCGCGCTTCAAGAGCAGGTCGACGCGCTTCCGACGGTCATTACCGGGTACGAACAGCCGACTTTTCCGGCGTATCGGCCCGCGCCCCAGCAGACGGTTCGTCCGGTCGGAGACGGCGCGTATTGGCGTCGGTTTGACGCGGAACTCGAGAGTTTCTTCTCGAGCGTCATGAAAGGATCGATCGACGACGCGGACGAGGAAACGTCGGAATCGGCGGACGATTTTATCGTAAGAGGTCAGCAGACGTACAACGGGTACGCGCCCGCCGGCTCGCCCAATAGCGCGACGTCCTACGAAACGGCGCAACGAGCCGCCGCGACGGCGGAAGCGGAAAGCGCCGAGCAAACAAAAGCCTATCAACGCGTTCAACAGGTCGTGGAGATATACTTCGCGCCCGTCCAGCCGAAAACGGACGAACGAACCGGCGTTTCGGAACGCGGCCTTTCTCTTGTGAACGCTCTTTCGAACGCGCCCAACGCTCCCAACGCGCGATTTGCCATTGCGAAGACGTACTGGCTTCTTCAGGGCGCCGTCGCGACGCTTCGCATTGAGAATATCGCGCTCGCGAAATACGCCGACGCGTTGAAATCGAATCCGAACGACCAGTTTGTCAAGACGCAGGCGCTTGGCGCGCAAGCTCGTCAAACGGCCGCGCAGACGAAAGTGCGCGAGCTTCAGATCCGCCTGCTTCGCCTTACGAACGTCTCGCCCGGATACGGGTATCCCGTGCCGACGACCGCGCCGTTTTGCGGCAAGAAATTCGATCTTGGCTCTCCGCGTGCGTTCAACGCGAATATGCGCCGCACCGTCGGGCTGATCCCTGAGCGTCTGAGAATCGCGCAGGAATTGAGCGCGAATTTGAACGCGCCGGAAGACATGCTTCGTTTCGACGTCAACGCCGATCCTCAAATCACGGTCGCCACGCTCGAAAAGAATCGCGAGTTGATTTTGTCGTATATTCAGACCGTCGTCGATTTGAACGTCGCGATCGCCGAATACGTCGCGTATTTCCCCGCGCGCGTTTCCAACGAGCAGTTCGTTAAAGCGCTTTCCGGCAAAGATCTGTAAACGGCTCGAAATAAAAATCATTTCTAAATCGACGCGTCGCGTTTCAAATAACCGTCGATTAAAAACGAACCGCCTCGACGATCTGTCAAAAATCGTCGCGGCGGTTTTCATTTTGCGTTATGGCGTCGCGTCGCGGATCGGGCGTTTTTTACGCCGCCGTCTCGTCGCGTTAATCGCTTGATTTTTGCGCGGGAACTGCTAAAATCGAACTCAAACGCAACCGCGTCGGGCTTGTGGCGCGCGGATCGTTTCGCTAAAAAACAACAGTAGGAGTCGACAATGAAAATTGGCGTTTTGTGCAGCGGCGGAGACGCGCCGGGTATGAATCCTTGTATTCGCGCGATCGTGCGCGCGGCGGAAAAATTCGAGGGATATTCCGTCGTCGGTATTCGACACGGCTATCAGGGGCTTTTGGATCGCGAATTCTGGGGCGGAACCGATCGAAAAATCGAGAGTCGCGAAGTCTCCGGGCTGATGAATCGCGGCGGCTCCTTCATCAACAGCAGTCGTTGTTCGCGCATGCGCGATCCGGAAGGGCTTCAGGAGGCTGCGAATATTCTACGGGAACTCCGTTTTGACGCGCTCATTACGATCGGCGGGAACGGGACGCTCTCGGGCGCGCGCGATCTTGGCCAATATTGGGACGGCCAGATTATCGGCATACCGGGCACGATCGACAACGACATTAACGGCTCCGACTTCACCATCGGGTTTCCGACGGCGGTTCAGACGGGCGTGGAAGCGATCGACAAGTTGCGCGACACCGCGGGCAGTCACGACATGATGTTCCTCGTCGAGGTCATGGGGCGGCATTGTGGCGATCTCGCGACGTATACCGCAATCGCCGGCGGTTGCGAGGTCGTGGCGATACCCGAGACGATGACGTCGATTCAGCAGATTGTCAACCAACTGACTTACTGCAAAAATCTTGGCAAGCGCTCGATTATTATGGTCGTGGCGGAAGGGGACGAATTTGGCAACTCCGCCGAGATTATGAAAGCGCTCAAAGAAGCGGGCTGTCCTTTTGAAATGCGCAACGTCGTTCTCGGGCACGTCCAGCGCGGCGGCTCGCCCGTGCCCGCCGACCGCATTCTCGCGACGCGGCTTGGCGTCTGCGCCGTCGACGCGATTAAAGACGGCAAGACCGGCGTCATGGTCGGCATGGTCAACGGACAAATTACGTACACCAGCCTCGAAGAAGCCGTCGTCGGACGACGCGGAAAAGCCGAGGATATGGAAAAGCTCATTAAACGCATGTCGATTTGACAAGAACCGCGTGTCCATAAGAGCCGCAAGCGGTAGCGCGCTTCTTGGAACCGCCTCCCGTTGGCCGGCTCTGTCGCGCGGACGCTGCAGGCAAACGGGGCGGCGCTTTGATTCTATAAGTCCGAATCCGCTGTTGCAAAACCTCGGACGACTTTCGTTACAGATTCCTCATGCGCCTTAAAGTTAGTTGTTCGTATGACGATTTCAAAGGGAATATCGAAGAGCTGGAATGAAGATTGAAGATATTCGGAGAATGGCGCATGACGTCGTCGAAAGTCGCGCCGTCGAAAGCGACCGTATCGAATACAAGAAATCAATAGTCGCCAAAGACGGCGTTTTGAAAACTGTCTGCGCCTTTGCTAACAACTACATGAACCGGGAAATCGGTTTGCTCTTAATCGGAATCGAAGAGGAAGACGACGAAACGACGGGGCGTAAAGCCGTCCCGGTTCGTCCGATTTCGGGAATCGACGAAGCAAAAATCGAATCGATAGAAAACGAACTCAAATCGCTACTCGCTCTTATTCATCCGAAACCCGTCTATCATCTTATTCAGGACAAAATAGACGATAAATTCTATATTGTCGTCGCCGTAGAACCGGGAAACGACGGGCCATACGAGACCGATCGCCGAGCGGAGACGGATAAAAGGATCAACTTGAGAGCTGGAAGGTACATACGCGTACGGCGAGATTCGCGCCTTCCGAATAAACGCGAAGAATTTGAACTGCTCAAGAAGTTCGCGAACTTTCATTTCACGTCCGAACTCAACGAAAGAGCGACGCTCGACGACCTTAACTACGAGTACATGAAGGAATATCTAGCGCGAACTAACGCGGCGGAGGATATTCGCTCGCTTTCCAAACTCGAAATGGCCAAGGCTCTTCATCTGATTGATTACAGCGAATATGGAGGGTACCGCGCGAAAAATTTCGCCGTCCTGATGTTTGCGGACAATCCGGACGAATTTATCCCGTATGCATACGTTCAGGTGATTCGCGAGGTCGTTGGCACGGACAAAATGGAATCGACGATTTTTAGAGGACCCGTCTGGATGCAGGCGCGACGCGTCCGCGATTATTTCCGAGACTACGTCATGCGGACGTACACGATTCGCGAACGGGGCGTGTCGGGCGCCCATCGCGTGAGCAACTGGCCCTTGGAGACGTTTGAAGAGCTCTCGACGAATTGTATTTTGCACAAAGAGTACGCGCGACCGCAGTATGTCGGGATCTATGTTTACAAGGATAGGCTGTCTTTTGTAAACCACAACCGACCGCTTCCCCCGATTACTATCGAAGATTTGAACGAAAAAACTGAGTTCGACGACAGACGGTACCTGAACGACGAGCTCAAAGAAATGTTCTTCAAACTTGACTTGATTCAATCCTACGGTTCCGGCGTTCGCCGCGCTAAGAGAGCGATGGCGGACAACGGTTCGCCGGACCTCGTGTGGAGTCCGAACAACGAGACAGACGACTATACGCAGGTTATCGCGTATATCAACGAGGAATTCGCGCGGATTCAAAACGAAGAAGACCCTGCGACGGAAGCTGTGGAATTGAAGAAAAAGAACGACGTTGAGAAGAGTAAAAAGCTCGTCGACGATTATGGCTTGGGGGGATTTTCGCCGAAGATCAAAGATTTTTTGTCGACCTGTAGAGGAAAGAAGCTTAATACGGCGGTTAGGTTGCTGGAAATGATTGCTTCGAACAGCCGTATGACTATTGCCGACGCGGAATTAGCAACTGACCTAAGTTCGCGAACGATTAAAAGATATTTAAAAGAATTTCAGACGGTTGGTATTTTAAGTCGTGAAGGTAGCGATAAAAAAGGCGAATGGACTCTTTTATGACCGACGAGATTGTACCACAAGACGGCACAGTAAAATGACACAGTAAAATGATACTTTAAAATGGCACAGTAAAATGGCACAGTAAAATGGCACAGTAAAATGGCACAGTAAAATGATACAGTAAAATGATACTGTAAATGATACTGTAAAAACGCGGTAGTTTCCTGACGGCCTCACGAGATTTTCCACTCGCTGAGTGGAAAATCCTGCGTCGACTCCGCGCGCATAAAAAAACGCGTCGCTGATTAGGCGGCGCGTTTTAGATTTCAGGCGAGACGTCGCCGTTTACTCGTCGGGGTTGAGTTCGAATTCTTCCGACTCTTCGGCGGTTTCCGCGTTCGCTTTGTCGAACTCTTCAAGGCTGAATTCGTCCGATCCGTCGGCGTCTGATTTGGCGAACCAGGACGCGGGGTTCATCTTCGACCATACGGACGGCTTGTTCGCTTCGCGCTCGGCTCGCTCTCTTGCGGCTTCTCGTTCGGCGATCGCCTGCACGTCTTTGACTTTCTTAAAATGCGAGGTTTTGGAACCGGGCAGGGCGTCGATTGCAAGCGGACATTCGGCGGACGATCCGTCGTCGCTCGCAATATGGATCGCCTTTTGAGACTTCGCCTGTGTTAAGAACGACACGACGTCCGGATACGTTCCGCCGATTTCGACGATCGCGCGAACGACGTCGTCGACTTTGTAGCTGACGCGGCGCTGCTCGTCGATACCGTCGTCCGCTTCGTATTTCTTCACGACGATATCGTTTTCCTCGCTTCGGATCGTCAGGCGCGGATTCGCTTCGACGTCGATTTTGCCCTGAAGAAAGATCTGGTCGGCGTTGAACAGGACAATTTCCGGCCGATTGCTTTGCGCAATGTGGATGTAGGGCGTTCCGCCGCAGTTCAGGCAGTGGTAGCTGAACTGATTGGCCATGTTCTCGCCCTGGATCATGTAGTCGGAGGGGTTGCGCGTCCACAACGCGCGAAACGCGCCGTAACGCGTCTCGATATTCGAGTCCGAAAGCAGGTCGCGCAGTTCCGCGTCGACGTCGAACGACGTCTTCATGCACACGCCGAGCGTCGCGAGCGCGGCGGGACGGTACGTCGAACTGGTTCGCGCAAATTCCGCGAGAATTTTGGCGGTTAGCTGACGTTCCGCGCGAATGTTAAAATACGAGGACGTGATCGCGGCGTTGAAACGCACCGAATCGATCGGAGATTCCAGCCCGCGTTTAATCGCGTCGACGACCTTCGCGTTGTTCGAGCCGATCGCTTCGAGTTGAATCGCGGCAAATTCGGACGTTTCCGGATCCAGGAGCTGTCTCGAGAGGCGGTCGACGCGCTCGTTGAGTTCGTCTTCCGTCTCGTAGAAGGAGATGGCCCCGACGACGTTGACGTAGCGAACGACGTTGTCTTTATATTCCTCGGGGATTTCCAAATTGATGCGCGCGGCGCCCGACTTCGCTTCGGCGACTTTCTTCTTGCCCGCGTATCCCGCGCGCGTGTAGCTGAACCGCTTGTTGATGACGTCTTCGAGCCGCTGGGCGACGCCCGCCGAACGTTCGTTTTCTTTAATTTCAAGCCAGATTGGGCGCGAGCGCGAAACGACCGCGCCGCCGATGATTTTGCCCTGCTTATACGCGACGGGGCTTTTCTTTTCGACAAGATCGGGGTCGAGCGTTACGAACCCGTTGACGGCGCCAAGTTGATAACCGCGCCGGATGACGTCGATGGCCATGTATTGATAGAGCTCGCCGTTTTCAACGTATCCGTTTTGAATGCTCGACGCTTCCGACTGGGGAAGAAGCTTGATTCCGACGTCGAGTCTGTCCCCTTTGCGCGCGCCCGGCGGAACGACCGTTTCCATAAGCGCGATCGCCGTGTTGAGCGACGCGATTTGCGATTTCGCCGTTCTTTTCAGATCGGGCTCGCGCATCATGTCCTGGAGCAGGAGCTGCTGATAAGTTGACGGCGGCTCGTCCGCGCCGGTTCCCTGAAGACCGCGAACCAGCGCCACGCCCTCGATTTTTGCGGCGTGGACGTTGCCGGGCCTGGCCAGGTCCTGAACCAGACGTCCTTTATTCATAAGCACTTTCTGCTGTTGCTCTTTGTAAGGGTCGATTTTGACCTTTTTAGCGCAACCTAACGCAGTCAGCGCCGCTAACGTTAAAATGATCGTGGTAAAAACGCGCATCGTCGTTCTCTTATTGTCGTTGAACGCTTTTTGAGCGCGCTTTCGCTCCAGGGGGATTCCCGCCTAAAAACAAAAGCGCGTCGTACTCTAACAAAAAGAGCACGACGCGTCAAGCGTAATTTGGTCGGCGCCGTAAGACGCCGCGTCTGAATACTAACGTTCGCGGAAAACGATCCGTCCGCGATCCATGTCGTAACCGCTGATTTCGACGGTAACGCGGTCGCCGGGAACGACGCGGATCCGGAACTGGCGCATCTTGCCGGCGAGGCGGCAAAGCACCGTGTGATCCATATCGTCGATCTTGACGCGAAACGCGCCGCGAACTTCTTCGGTAACGACTCCGGTAAGCTGAATCGCTTCTTCCTTCGTCTTTTGTTCTCGATCTGACGCCATAAAAACTGCTCCTTAACGTAACGCTACTATACTTGGCCAAGGTTCGGACTCAAGCTCCGTTCGAACCGGGCCTTTCCCCTTATCAACTTGTATTTCGGGATATTATAGACGCGTTTTTCCATTTGACAAGGGCGAAAAACAAGAACGTTCGACGATTTCGGCGGCGTTTGCGCGTTTCTCTTCGTCTTGCCGGAGACGGCGTCAAAGGGCGTCGCGGAGCGTTTGGCGGTTCTTTCGACTATTTTGCCTTTGCTCTCACTTTGCGGAAGCCCCAGAGCGCGGCCGCAAGAGCGAGAAGACTGCCCGCCAGACGACCGAGTTTCGTCGACATATCCTGCGTTTGTCTTGGATTGACCGGCTTTGGCGCGTTCTTTTGGGTTTCGCGCGTCTGTTTCCAGTTTTCCACGAGGCCTCGACGTTGTTCCGCGGTTTCCGGCGTTTCGAGATACTCTTTGATCTTTTCGTCCGTCGTGAGTTTGTCGGCGTGGATTTCGTTATATTCCTGAACCTGCATTTGGCGGACGATAGCGTCGATTTCTTCGTCGTTTTTCGCGGCAAAAATCTCGGTTCGGTATTCGTCGAAGCCCTTTCTCGTATAAGTCGCCTCGGCTTTGGGTCCGCCGTTTTCCGCGACCGCCGCCGATTCGTCTTGAACGAGCGGCGTCGTCGCGCCGTTTGCGCTCGCGACAAAAGCCGCCAGGGAAATGAAGACGGACAAAACGATCGTTTTTTTCAAAATGGCCATTTTTTTATCCTTATCGTAGGTTGCGGCGCCTTTTAACAGTTACGGCGCCTTTATGATTTCTCGTTCTCGTTTTATGACGTCGCGCGGCGCGTCGCTTTTACGTTGCGCGGCTCCGCCGTTCCCTATTCTTTCTTTTCGTCCGTCGCCGATTCCGATTCCGGCTTGCGCTTGCCTCCAAGCTCTGTAACGTCCTGATTTTGTAACAATTTCTACCGCGTTTACGCCCGATATCCGTTTCGTTGGAGACATTGTAATAGCGTTTAATCCTGCTCCGTTTCTAAACAGGTCGAATTCGACCTGTTTAGAATTAGGATTGTGCAAACTTTCTCAGACTCCAAGAAATTCCAAGGTTTCGCGAGTTCTCAACCAGTTTTTTATGACGTCATGCGGCGCGTCGCTTTTACGTTGCGCGGCTCCGCCGTTTTCTATTCTTTTTTTTCGTCCGGCACCGACTCCGATTCCGGCTTGCGCTTGCCTCCGAGCGCCGCGACGAGCAGAAGGATAACGACGATCGCGCCAAGTCCGACGAGCATCTTTTTAAGATTCGGCTTCGTGGCGTTCGCCTTTGCCTTTTCGCGCTCTTTCATCCATTCCTGAGCGCGACGCTGTCGTTCCAGTCTAACTTCCGGCGTGTCGAGGTAATCGTTGAATTCGTAGTCCGTTAAGTCTTCGCCCGCCTCGCGCTTTTCCTGCACTATTTGCTGACAGATGAACGCGTCGACTTGCGCTTCGTTTGTCGCGGCTAAAATCGCCTTTCGGTACTCTTCGGGCGTTCGGTTAAAGAACATGGAGTCTTCCTGGTCGGGGAGCTTCCTGTTAAAGGCGGCGACTTCCGGATCTTCCGCGACCGCGACTTGCGCGCTCGCGACAAACGACGCCAAAGAAAGAAAAACCGCTAAAACGATCGATTGTTTCAACAAAGTCACTTGATTTTCCTCCTGATTTCGTTCACATTGCCTTTACGACGTCGCGGACAAGTTTGCTAAGAACAGGTTCGGCGTCGTTCGCCGTTTTAATGACGCGCTCCAAATCGCAAGGTTCCAGAGAGTCCGGAAGCCCCATGTCGGTGATCACCGAAAAGCCCAGGACTTTTACGCCTCCGTGAACCGCGACCATGACTTCGGGGACCGTCGACATGCCCACGACGTCCGCGCCGACGCCGCGCAGAAGCCGATATTCGGCGCGCGTTTCGAATTGCGGGCCGGGGACGGCGACGTAGACTCCCTTTTGCGTGGCGACGCCGTCTTCAAGCGCGACTTTCCGCGCCAGAGCGATCAGATCGCGCGAATACGGTTCGAGCATGTCCATGCCGGTTCCGAGCCGCTCGTCGTTGACGCCGTTGAGCGGATTGGGCATGAAGAACGAGATATGGTCTTCGATGATCATGATATCGCCCGGCTGATATTGCGGGTTGAGCCCGCCGCACGCGTTCGAGACGATCAGCGTTTGAATTCCCAATTCGCGCATGACGCGAATCGGAAACGTGATTTCCTTGACCGAATACCCCTCGTAGTAGTGGAGCCGGCCTTTCATGGCGACGACCGTCTTGCCTTCGAGGGTTCCGAGAATGAGTTCGCCGCTGTGCGACTTGACCGTCGAGGTCGCGAAATGCGGGATTTCGCCGTAGGGGATCGTAACGTCCGCGTCGATTTGGTCGGCAAGCGCGCCAAGCCCCGTGCCGAGCACGATTCCAATCGAGGGCGTTTTGTCCCATTTCGTTCGTATGAACGCGACGGCGTCCCGGACTCTGTCGTATTCGGACTTTTCAACGCTCGCGCTTTGAGGCTCGTCCGCGCGAGACGGAGCCTGCGCCGGGTAAAACAGGAACGCGCACGCGAATAACGCGGCGTAGAGAACAGCGTTGCGCATGAATTGACTCCTTAATGCTTTTGAGGGGAGTTAGAGTGTCTTCAACACGCCGCAGATGATCTTGTTCATCTTCGGCTCCGCTTCCGCCGCGTTTTGTAAAATGCGCGCGATATTCGCCGGCTCGAGCGCGTCGGCCAGACCCATGTCGGTAATGATCGAGAACCCGAGGACTTTCATTCCCGCGTGAACCGCGACGATCACTTCCGGAACCGTCGACATGCCCACGACGTCGGCGCCGATCGCGCGGAAGAACCGATATTCGGCGCGCGTTTCCAGATTCGGGCCGGGAACGGCGACGTAGACGCCTTTTTGCGTCATGATTCCGTTTTCAAGCGCGACCTGCCGCGCCTTTTCAATCAGCTCCTTCGAATACGGTTCGCACATGTCGGGGAAGCGCGGGCCGAGTCGGTCGTCGTTGACGCCGATGAGCGGATTGATTCCGAGCATGTTGATATGGTCTTCGATGAGCATGACGTCGCCGGGCTTGAATTGTGGGTTCATGCCGCCGCACGCGTTGGAGACGACAAGCGTTTCCGCGCCGAGCGCTTTCATGACGCGAATCGGGAACGTGATCTGTTTAGGCGAATACCCTTCGTAGTAGTGGAACCGCCCCTGCATGGCGACGACGGTCTTTCCCTCGAGGGTTCCGAGAATCAACTTGCCCGCGTGCGTTTCGACGGTCGAGCGCGCGAAGTGCGGGAGTTCTTCATAAGGGATCACGACGTCCGCGACGATGCTTTCGGCAAGCGCGCCCAGTCCGGTGCCAAGCACGATTCCGACGTCCGCTTTTTTCGTCCAGCGTTCGCGAACGGCCGCGACCGCTTCCTGAATTTTATCGTATTCTGTCAATTCGCTCATGATTGCTCCTTGGGCGGTTGGTTGACGTTGTTAAAGGTTGTCGTCTGTAATTATCGGCTTTTGTTTCGCTTTTTCAAGCGGTTTTTTCGCGGACGTTCGGTCGGCCGGTCTTTACCGACTCCGCGTTTGTTCGCGTTTGGCGTAAGCGTATTCCAAATAGACTTTTAAGTCCTTTGAAGAAAAAGCGTAATATCCTCCGCTCTTGTATTTTTTCAGCAGCGCGACGTATTCTCCGAACTCTTGACGCCGCGCGAGCGACGCGATTTCTTCGTAAGACAGATCCGAAAGAACGTAGAGTCCGCCGTAAACGCCCGTGCCGGGGGGCGCCGGCGTCAATTTGAGATCGTCGGCGTTTCTGATCAGCGAATTGACGGCGACTTTGGACTTGGCGACGTCGTTGATTCCCTGCGAGCGACCGAATCCGTGCCAGGCGTCCGGATTCTCGAGGCTTCGCTTCTTCAGTCGATCGACGTTTTTTTCGTAATACGCCGCGAGTTCGGGAGATTGCGACAGCTCTTCGTAAGGAATCAAGCGTCCGTCGACGTAGGGAAACAGACAGCGCGTCCGCTTGCCTGTCGACGCTTTGACGACGGGAATCGTATGTTCGAAGTCGAGCGAATCGCCGATGAAAAAAGAGTCGGCCAGCGTGGCGAATCCGTTTTTCACCCGGAATTTCGTTCCGACTTTTCCGAGCGCGAAGATTTCTTTTAACGTTTGCAGATTTGCCCGCGAGGAGAAGTAAAAAGCGCCGTTCAAAAAGAAGTCGTCGCGTCGCAAAACGTCGACCGGTTTCAACGTTCCGTCGTACTCGTAGACGTCGGTCGTCTCCTGCGTTCGATTTTTCTTGAGAACGACGATCGTCGCGTACGTCGTCGCGTTGAAGACTTGATAATGACCCAGATCGACTAGCTTTTCGAGCAGATTGTCCCGAACGAGACAATCCCTTAACGGCGCTCCGGCGAGACTGTTAAAGAAGGAACTCGGCGTGACATATCCCAACGTCCCGCCGGGGCGGAGCATATGGAGTCCGATTTCGTAAAAGACCAGATACAGGTCGGTCATACCCCCGCGCGCGAACTTGAACGTTTTGACGCGATCGAACGACGCGCCCAGATTATGCACGCGAACGTAAGGCGGATTCCCGAAGACGTAGTCCGTCTTCGCGTCGAAGCGCTTGAACCGCGTCGCGTCGGCGCAAACGACGTCCCAGCGAACGTCGGGGATTCCGTAGCGCGCGGCGATCGCGTCGAGCCTGGCGAGGCATTTCCGACGCTCTTCGTCGTCGATTTCGATTCCGTGGACGAACGTTTCGAGATTCGATTTGAGATTGTCGGGGCAAGCCCTGCAGTATCGTTCCACGATTTCCGCAAGAAACGCGCCGTCCCCGCAGCTGTTGTCGACGACGTGCTTTCCGACGATCTTTTCGCCCCGGTAGTCGGCTAAGTCGAGAATGAGATCGACGATTTTTTTCGGCGTGTAGACGCGCCCGAACGTTTTTTTCTTGCGTTCGACTTCTTGAGGTCGCGAAGAGTCTGCCTGTTTTTTCATCGTCGTCTACAGTCGGCGCCTGGGGAAAAGACGGAATTGAGTTTTGGGGATAAACGCCCGTCATTTTACACGCTTGAGCTTATTTTGCAAGCGCGATAAAACAAGGATCGATCCTGCTTTTTTCACGCTTCTCAAACAGCGTCCCGCGCGAAGCGCGGTCCGACGCCGGACAGGCGGTTCGCGCTACCGCGCGGAAATAAAACGCCGCTCCCGTTGGTCGCTACGCGTAAAAGAGCCGCAAGCGCCAGGCGGCGAGTATCGCCGCCCTGCGACAAGATTCTCCCAAACGACGTTGCAAATCGCGTTCTTTTACGCTGTTCTCTCAGCGAAGCCAAACGCCAAAAAGTCCCCTTGAAAAAAGAATGAAAATCGCCAAATACTATACCTTTTGGCCAATCGCAACCTAACCTCTCTTATTGTCCCAATTGTACATTACAGGGGCTTTTTGGCAAGTAAAACATACTTTTTATGGCTTAAAAAGCCTCTTTTTCTTTAAAAAACCGACGTTTCCCACGTGGCCAAAAGGTATACGTTTTGGCCAGGCAGCCAACTGAACGGTTCTGTCTGTAAGTCCTTTTAAAAAAGACATAAAAGACCAGGTCGGCTCGTTTCGTCAAGCGGCGCGTCGACAACGACGGAGGATATTCGGTATGGCGAAAGAAGCGCCGCTGTTTAAAACGCTGGAAGAGGAGTCGAAAGAGACGACGACCGCCAAACTCTTCAACTACCTTTTCGAAGCGTGCAACATCTTGCGCGGGCCGATCAATCAGGACGAATACAAGAGCTACGTCATCCCGATCCTGTTCTTCAAGCGCATGTCCGACGTTTACGACGAAGAAACCGCCAAGGCGAAATCCGATTACGGAGCCGCCGCCGCGAAATTCGAGGAAGAGGAACTGCATAAATTCCTCGTTCCTCCCGGCTGTCATTGGAACGACGTTCGCGAGACGAGCGAAGACGTCGGCAAGGCGATCGTCGACGCCATGACTGGGATCGAAAAAGCGAATCCGACCTCTCTTTCCGGGCTGTTTTCAAGTTTCGACGACGCCAACTGGACCGACAAAAACAAGTTGTCCGACGCGCGGCTCAAGGAACTCGTCGAACACATGTCGACGCTGAAAGTCGGGAATCAAAACTATTCGGCGGACGTCATGGGGGACGCTTACGAATACCTGATTAAGAAATTCGCCGACCTCTCGAAAAAGAACGCCGGAGAGTTCTACACTCCGCGATCGGTCGTGCGGCTGATGATCAGAATTCTCAATCCCCAACCGGGGGAGACGGTTTACGACGGCGCGTGCGGCACCGGCGGCATGCTGATCGAAGCGATTCGGCATATGAACGACTCGCGCGCCGCGTTCGGACGGATTTTCGGGCAGGAGAAGAACCTCGCGACGTCCGCGATCGCGCGCATGAATCTCTACCTTCACGGGGCAGAAGATTTCCGCGTCGAGCAGGGCGACACGCTCCGCAATCCCCTCTTTATCGAGAATAATCGGCTTCAGACGTTCGACTGCGTCGTCGCCAATCCCCCGTTCGGGATGAAGAAATGGGGAGCCGACGTCTTCGCCGCCGACAAGTACGGACGCAACGAATGGGGCTCTCCGACCGACTCGAGCGCCGACTTCGCGTGGATTCAGCATTTCGTCAAGTCGACCGACCCGAAAAAGGGACGCGCCGCCGTCGTCATGCCCCAAGGCGCGTTGTTTCATTCGGGCAAAGACGGCGAAATCAGGCGAAAACTCGTCGAGTCGGACAAGCTCGAAGGGGCGATCACGCTCGTCGGAGGGCTATTTTACGGCTCGGGCGTTTCCGCGTGCGTTCTGATTACGAACAACGCCAAGCCGAAAGAACGCCGCGGCAAGATCATGCTCGTCGACGCGTCGACGCTCTATACGCCGTTGCGCGCCCAGAACGTCATGACCGAAGAGAACGTCGAGGAAGCGTTTAAGCTCTATACGGGGTTTGCCGACGTCCCCGGCAAGTCGAAGCTCGTCTCTATCGACGACGTCAAAGAAAAAGGATATTCCCTCGCCGTCAACGGCTATATTGAACAGGAAGCGAAGGAAACGATCGACCCCGAGGCGGTTAAAAAACGGTTCTTCGAAGCGGTCGACGACGTCAAACGCGCCGAAGACAAATTGCGCGAACTCCTCAAAAAGGAAGGGCTGTTGAAATGAGCGACGAACGCATCACGATCGACGAGCTGGAGTCCTACTTATGGGGCGCCGCCGTTCTGCTCCGAACGAGTATCGACGCCGGAGCGTACAAGCAGTACATCTTTCCACTTCTCTTCTTCAAACGCATGTGCGACGTCTACGACGAAGAGACCGCCAAGGCGAAGGCTAAATACGGCGCGCAACTGAACCGTTTCGCCGAAGAGGAAATTCACGCGTTCCTGATTCCGAAAGAATATCATTGGAACAGAGTGCGCGAAGTCCCTGAAAACGTCGGTCAGGCGATCGTCGACGCCTTTAAAGCGGTCGAAAGGGCGAATTCCGAAAAATTGCAGGGCGTCTTTGGCGACGCCGCGTGGACGAACAAAAACAGACTCTCCGACGAGCTTCTCAAAAACCTGCTCGACCATTTCAGCTCGAAAACTCTCTCGATCGCCAACTGCCCCGAGGACGAACTTGGGCAGGGGTACGAATACCTCATTGGGAAATTCGCCGACGACAGCGGACACACCGCGCAGGAGTTCTACACCAATCGAACCGTCGTCCACCTCATGACCGAACTCCTTAAGCCGCAACCGGGGGAGACCGTCTACGACCCGACTTGCGGGAGCGCCGGAATGCTCATCTCCTGCGTCGCCTACCTCAAGGAACGCGGGCTCGAATGGCGCAACCTGAAAATCTACGGACAGGAAATCAATCAGCTTTCGTCTGCCATCGCGCGCATGAATCTCTTTCTCCACGGAATCGAAGATTTTCATATCGCCAACGGCGACGTCCTTCTTTCCCCAGCGTTCCTGAAAGGGAATCGGTTGCAGACGTTTGACGTCGTTTTGGCTAATCCCCCTTATTCGATCAAGAATTGGAACAGAAACGCGTTTGCCGCCGACAAATACGGACGCAATTTTTTGGGCGTTCCTCCGCAAGGAAGAGCCGATTTTGCTTTTATTCAACACATCCTTAGGAGTATGAACGAGACAAGCGGACGGTGCGCGATACTCCTTCCGCACGGCGTGCTTTTTCGAAATGAAGAAAAAGAATTGCGCAAAACTATGATAGAAAAAGATTTGGTTGAGAGCGTCATTGGTCTAGCCCCCAATCTTTTCTTTAACGCGACGATGGAAGCGTGTATTTTGGTTTGCAGGACGAAAAAAGACAAAACCCGAAAAAACAAGATTTTGTTTATTCAGGCCGTTAATGAATTCTCTCGAATAGGAACGCAAAATTTTCTCGACGAAGAACATATTAACCGCATTGCTTCATCGTACAACAGATATGAAAACGAAACTGATTTTGCAAGAATAGTCGATTTCGACGAGGTCGCTAACAACGACTTCTCCCTGAATTTGTCGTTGTATTTTAGCAATTCAGCCCAACAGGACAAACCTTGTAATACTCCGAAAGAAGCGGCGATTCAATGGGATCGCAGTCGAGAGGAACTCGACGAATCTATTTTGAAACTTTGCAAGGCTTTATCTGAATCGGAGCGATAGATGAGTAGAGTGAAATTTGGCGACGTCGTTAAAGACTGCAAAGAGAAGATTGATCGGAATAACAATTCCTATGAATTCTATGTGGCGGGCGATCACATGGATACCGAAGACTTGGTTATTCGGAGAAAGGGGCGTTTCGCGACAGACGACGTTGGTCCAGCGTTTATCAGGTTGTTTCGTCTCGGACAAGTTCTGTATGGTTCAAGAAGAACATATTTAAAAAAGGTCGCCGTCGCTGATTTTGAAGGCGTAACCGCCAATACGACGTTCGTTTTTGAAACTAAGGACGAAAGCGTCCTAAGACAAAGGCTTCTGCCGTTTATAATGCTTTCCGATTCCTTTACAGAATGGTCGATTAAGAGATCAAAAGGATCGACAAACCCATACGTTTTGTTTTCAGATTTAGCCGATTTTGAATTTGAATTGCCTGACGTCAAACAGCAAGACAAGTACGTTGAATTACTCTGGTCTATATGGAATGTCAAGGAAGCCTATAGGAAACTCCTTGCCGCTACTGACGAACTCGTTAAGGCGCGGTTTGTGGAGATGTTTGGGGATCCGATAGAAAATCCTATGAATTGGGAAACAAGTCAACTCGAGAATATTGCGGAAATAAGAATAGGCCCCTTCGGTTCTTTATTGCACAAAGACGATTACATTCAAGGTGGACACCCGATAGTTAACCCCTCGCATATTATAGACGGAACAATTGTTATTGACCCAAATTTAACCCTGACAGATTCAAAATATGAAGAACTTTCATGTTACTCGCTTCAAGTAGGCGATGTTGTTCTGGGGAGAAGAGGCGAAATGGGCCGTTGTGCCGTTGTTCCTAGTGGCGGTTACCTGTGTGGAACAGGAAGCATAATTATTCGACCTAAAAACGGAATAAAATCATGTTTGCTACAAAGAATTATTTCGTCATCCACATTTTGTAAGTACATTGAGAGCATGGCGGTTGGCGTTACAATGAAAAATCTTAATGTCTCTATCGTTTCTTCTTTTCAGATTCCGTTATTACCCATGGAACTACAGGAGCAATATATTCGTTTTTTAGAACAAATCGAGCAAACGAAAAACAAAATTCGTGATTCGCTAACACAGGCAGAAATCCTTCTCAACAGTCTAAAGCATCGATATTTTGACTGATGCTAGTTAAAGGCACAACGAAACAATCAAAATTACATTGAAACCATAACGACCTGAGGGTTCCCCGATGTTCAACGAAGACGAATTAGAACAAATGCTCGTGGAGACGTTGGCGAGCAACGGCTGGCGTTGTATCCCGCCGGGGGCGCTTCCTCGGAACGACGGGGACGTTCTCGTCGAAGAAATGGTTCGCGACGCGTTGATTCGGCTGAATCCTTGCATAGCGGAAGATCCGAGCCGCGCGGACGAGGTTCTTCGCAAATTGCGCGCGCTGATTATGTCGACGAACGCGACCAATCTCGTTACGCAAAACGAAGCGTTTAAGAAACTTGTCTTTGAGAACAACTCCTTTCCGTTCGGCGAAAACGGAAAGATGGTCTCGGTCAAATTCTTCGGAACGCTTGACAAAGAAGAATTTGAGAAAAACGAGTACGTCGTGACGAACCAGTGGGTCTATCCGCAAGCCAACGGGGGAAAGCGATTCGACGTCGTCCTTCTTGTCAACGGGTTTCCCATGGTTATTGGCGAGTTGAAGACGCCGACGCGCCCGTCGATCTCGTGGGCCGACGGAGCGCAGGATATTCTCGCGTACGAAAAGAGCGTTCCGCAAATGTTTGCGACGAACGTCTTTAATTTCGCGACCGAAGGCAAGTTGTTCCGCTACGGGGCGCTCGGGGCGCCGATCGACAAATGGGGCCCGTGGCATACGAGCGAGGACAAGTCCGAAGGAACGCTCGAGGACGTGAAGCGAAGCGCTCTTTCGATCCTCAAGCCGTCGGTCGTCGTCGACGTCTTTCGGTTCTTCACGCTCTATTCGACCGACAAGCAGTTCCAGAAATACAAGGTCGTCTGCCGCTATCAGCAGTACGAGGGCGCGAACGGAATCGTCGAGCGCGTTCGGCGCGGAAGCCCGAAGCGCGGGCTGATCTGGCATTTTCAAGGTTCCGGAAAGTCGCTTCTTATGTTGTTCGCGGCGCAGAAGTTGCGCATGCTTCCGGAACTCAAACAGCCGACGGTCGTCGTCGTGGTCGACCGACTCGATCTCGACGCGCAGATTACCGCGACGTTTACGTCCGCGGACACGCCCAACCTGGCGCTCGCGGAGTCCAAAGAACAGCTGATCAAATTCTTCAAACAGGATTCGCGCAAGATTCTCATTACGACGATCTTCAAATTCGGGGAGGTCAACGGGCGCTTAAACGAACGCTCCAACATCGTTTTGCTCGCCGACGAAGCGCACCGAACCCAGGAAGGGGATCTTGGCGAGAAGATGCGCGCCGCGCTCCCAAACGCGTTTTTCTTCGGACTGACCGGCACCCCGATCAATCGGCTCGACCGCAACACGTTCCGAACGTTCGGCGCCGCCGAAGATTCGACCGGGTACATGAGCTACTATTCGTTCGCCGACTCGATCCGCGACGGCGCGACGCTTCCGCTACGCTTCGAGACGGTCCCCGTCGACATGCATATCGATCAGGAATCGATCGACGAGGAGTTCGAACGGCTCGCTCAGGAAAACCGATTCACCGAAGAGGAGAAGTCGGAAGTCGCCAAACGCGTTAAGTTCGAAGCGCTCATGAAAGCGGACGCGCGCGTCGAGAAAGTCTGCGCGCATATTGTCAAACACTATCGCGACAAAGTCGAGCCGGACGGGTTCAAAGGGCTCGTCGTCTGCTACAATCGCGAATGTTGCGTCTTATATAAAAGAGCGCTCGACCGCGCGTTTGGGTCGTCCGATCATACGACGATCGTTATGGATACGAACGCCGACAAAGGGGACGAATACAAAGAATGGCGGCGAAGTCGCGACGAAGAGTCAAAGATTCTCGACAAGTTCCGCAATCCAAACGACCCGCTGAAGTTGATCGTCGTTACGTCGAAACTCCTGACCGGATTCGACGCGCCGATTTTGCAGACGATGTATTTGGACAAGCCGTTGCGCGACCATACCCTTTTGCAGGCGATTTGCCGCGTCAATCGCGTTTACGGCGGCGTCAAGGAGTTCGGACGTATCGTCGACTACATCGGTATCTTCGACGACGTGGCCAAATCGCTCGCGTTCGACGAACAGTCGATGAGACAAGTCGTTACGAACATCGACAAAATCAAAGACGAGTTCCCCGAGCTCATGGAGAAATGTCTCGCGTTCTTCCCCGGCGTCGATCGAAGCGAGGAAGGCTGGGAAGCGCTGCTGAAAGCGCAGGATTGTCTGCCGAACAACGAGCGGCGCGACGCGTTCGCGGCGGAGTATCGCGTCTTAAACAAAGCGTACAACGCGCTTTCGCCCGACGCGTTTCTGGCGCCGTATTCGCATGACTATCAATGGCTTACGAAAGTCTACGCGTCGATCAGACCCGCCGACTCGCGCGGTCGGCTCCTCTGGGCCGCCGTCGGGGCCAAGACGATGGAACTGGTCAATCGGAACGTGCAAGTCGACGACGTCGTCGACGCCGACCCGGACGACGTGATCGAATTAGACGTTCAGATCGTCGAAGATTTTATCAGAAAAGGGAAAGACCCCGCAAAAGAGGCCAAAAAGCTTGAAATCGACCTTATCGCCAAAATTCAGGCGCACAGCGACGACCCCAAATACGTCAAGTTGGGCGAGCGGCTTGAAGAGTTGCGCGAAAAGCACGAACAGGGGCTTATTACGAGCATTGAGTTTCTCAAGTATCTGCTCGACCTTGCGAAAAAAGCGGTTAAGGCGGAAAAAGAGGTCGTCCCGGCTGAAGAGATCGATCGCGGAAAGGCCGCGTTGACGGAGCTGTTTCGAGGCGTGAAAAACGCGAACACGCCCGTGATCGTCGAACGGCTCGTCGAGGAAATCGACGACGTCGTTCGGAAGATTCGATTTGTCGGTTGGCAGGATTCCAACGGCGGACGCCGCGACGTCAAGCGGGAACTGCGCGCGATCGTGTCGGTGAAATACGGAATCGACGATCCCGAAGTCTTTGACAAAGCGTACGCTTACGTCGAGGAATATTACTAAGACGCGCGGCGCGTTGATCAGGAGAACGCCAAAAGCCGGGGATACAAATCCCCGGATGGGTAAGAGTTACGGCGTCGCGTAGATTTGAGAGATCGCGCGTTTGGGCGCCGCCAAAAGCCGGGGATGCAAATCCCCGGATGGATAAGAGTTACGGCTTCGCAACGTCCAACCGAGCCGTTCGCGAGGCGAACGGCTCGGATATGCAAAGATTGTTTTAATCTTTCTTTTCGTCGACGGTCGTCTTAATCGCAAGTTCCGCAAGTTGCTTGGGCGCGACTTCGGCGGGGGCGCCGGTCATGAGGTCGCTCGCTTTGGTCGTCTTCGGGAAGGCGATGCAGTCGCGAATGTTGTCGATCCCCGCGAAGAGCATGACGACGCGGTCGAGCCCGAGCGCGAGACCGCCGTGGGGCGGGGCGCCGAATTGAAGCGCGTCGACGAGAAATCCGAACTGCTCTTTCGCCTGTTCGCGCGTCATGCCGAGCAGGCCGAAGACTTTGTTCTGAACGTCGCCGTCGTGAATACGGATCGTGCCGCCGCCCGCTTCAAATCCGTTGAGGACAAGGTCGTACGCCTGCGCGCGAATCGAGCGAATCGCGTCGGCGTCTCCGTCGAGCTTCGGCAGGTCTTCGACCAGCGGCATCGTGAACGGATGGTGCATGGCGACCCAGCGGTTCTCTTCTTCGTCCCAGTCGAACATCGGGAATTTGACGACCCAGCAGAAGTTCATTTCGTCGGGATCGTACAACTTGAGCTGCGCGGCGAGTCGTCGACGCAATCCGTTGAGAACGCGGCACGTAAGATTGAAGTCGCCGCAGGAGAACAGGAGCAGGTCGTTGGCTTCCGCTTCGAGTTTCGCGCCGATCGCTTCAAGCGCTTCCGCCGAGAAGTTCTTGGCGCTCGAGCCGGTCAATTTGCCCTCGGCGTCGACTTTGAACCAGACGATTCCCCTGGCGCCGAACTGCTCGGCGGTCCACGTCGTCAGGTTGTCGATATCTTTGCGGCTGAACTTGTCGGCGGCGTTTTTGACGTTGATTCCGCGCACGCGTCCGCCTTTGGTTTCCGCGACCGAACGGAAGACTTTGAAGTCGACCGTTTTGGCGATCTCGGTAACGTCTTTGAGCTCCATGCCGAACCGCAAGTCGGGCGCGTCGTGGCCGAACCGTTCCATCGCCTCGTCGTAGGTGATGCGCGGAATCGGGAGCGAAATTTCTTTGCCTTTGACGTCTTTCATGAGTCGCGCGACCAGCTTGCTGATCATGTCGATAATATCTTCCATATCGACAAACGACATCTTGACGTCGAGCTGCGTGAATTCCGGCTGTCGGTCGGCGCGCAGGTCTTCGTCGCGGAAGCAGCGCGCCACCTGAACGTAGCGGTCGTACCCGGCGATCATGAGGAGTTGCTTGTAGAGCTGCGGCGACTGGGGCAGGGCGTAGAACGCGCCTTGCGTGATTCGGCTCGGCACGAGGTAGTCGCGCGCGCCTTCCGGGGTGCTTTTGCCAAGGACGGGCGTTTCGACTTCGAGGAAATCGTTTTCGTCGAAATAATCGCGCAAGGTCTTGGTAATGCGGTGTCTAAGCGTGAGAACGCGCTGCATTTCCGGACGGCGCAAGTCGAGATAGCGGTACTTGAGGCGCATCTCTTCCGACGGAATCTCGGGCGCGGAAGGAAGGAAGGGAACCGGTTTCGAACGGTTGTACACGACGAGTTTGGTCGCTTTGATTTCAATTTCGCCCGTGGCCATGTCGGGATTGACCAGTCCGTCCGGACGCGTGAGAACTTCGCCCGTGATCTGAACGACGTCTTCGTTGTGAATCGTCTTGACAAGTTCGAAGAGTTCCGCGTCTTCGGAGACGTTGAAGACCGTCTGCGTCTTGCCGTAACGGTCGCGAATATTGACAAAAAACACTCCGCTGTGGTCGCGCGCGGAGTCGACCCAACCGCAAAGCGTAACCGTTTCGCCTACGTTCGCGCGGCGCAATTCGCCGCAAGTTTTAGTTCGAAACACACTTAGGTTCCTTATTTTCTAATTGATTTTCTGACGTCGACGTCTCGATAGAACGCCGCAAAAACGCCGTCCCTCTATTGTAGAACAAAACCCCCGTTCGACTAGCGCCCTGTCGGCTCCTTTACGGAAAACGACGCGAATCAAACCGACCTAGAGCGAACTCTCGGGAACGTCGTCGGCGTGGTCGTGATCATGGTCGGCGTCGTGGTCATGGTCTCCATGCGCGTGGTCGTGATCGGTCTCGTGGTCATGGTCATGGTCGTCGTGCGCATGATCCGCGTCATGGTCGTGATCGTGGCCGTCGTGCGCGTGGTCGTGGTCATGGTCGTCGTGGGCGTGCTCGTGGTCGTGACCGTGCGCGTGTTCGAGCATATGTTGGTTCGTCTCTTCGACGCGGCGCCAGAATTCTTCCGCTTTCTCCTTGAGTTCCGCCAGACCGCCGTTTTCGAGCCGCTCGATTTCCTTGCGGAGATCGGCGATTACCCGTCGACTTTCTTCTTCGGCAAGATCCCTGTTTCTAAGCGCCGCGTCTTGTTTCATCGTGCCGGTAAGCGCTTCGTGCGCGAGCAGATAGAGGTCGGGTTCCGCCAGGTAGCCAAGAATGAGCGCGAGAAATTCGCGTTCGGACGCTTCGTCGAGTCGAAACGTCTCTAAGAAGACCTCCGCGTTTTGAGCGACGTCGTTGGCGCCGTTATATTGGTATTCGACCTTTTTCGCGCCGATTTTGCCCGATTCGTCGACCCAACGCGGTTCGTCGTTCGCCAGACCGCGTTCTTTGACGCGCTTGCAGAAGATCGATTCCTGTTCGGTCGTCTTGTAGTCGTAGAACCACACGAATTGAGTCGTCTTCTCGCGTCCGGAATTGAGATCGAAGCTCGTGCGCTCGCCGCGTTTGAACATGAGCGCGTAGCCGACAAAAAGAACGAGAATGAGAACGACGACGAAGAGGACGACGATCGCTTTGGACGATTTTGATTCTTCGGGAGCGTTGGGTTCGGACGTCATAGTTAGGTTCCTTGTCAAAACGGGGCGTAGCGCGGCGGGGACGAACGCGGACCGCCGTTTCGTTAGTTTACCCCTTTGCCGCGTTTGTAACAAGCGGCTTTACGATTTTTTTGTCGAGCTGGCGCGACGGCGGAAAACGCGCGAATTGTCAAGTTTTTTGAGGAAAAGGCGTTTTCCGTCTTTTAAGCGCGTCGCGCGAGCGCTATAATGGCGTACCCAAATCTTGGCGCAATATTCCAAAACGACGAATCGCGCTCGTTTTCGGAGGTTGCGAAGAGTATTGACCCCCGCGGTAGGAAAACAGAACATGCTGGACAATCGGAAAAGGCGCTCGGCGAACGAATCGAGCGACGACGAAACGCTTACTCGACCGCGTCGACGCAAAGCCGGCGCGGAAGAAGAAATCAAGTTGGTTCCCGCCCCGACCGAAGACTCGATTCTGTTGGAAGAAAACCGCTTTATGGCGTATACGGACAGATATATGAACAACGATTTATACGAAGACGAACCGCGTCAGGAACGTTTCTTTTTCCCCGACGAAAATCAAAATATGGACGAAGAGGAAGAGGACGATTTCGACGACGACTTCGACGAAGATTTTGAAGAACTTTCCGACGAGGAATTCACTCAGCTCATCGACGGAGACGGCGGAGACGACGAAGAAGCCGACGCCGACGATAGTTGCGCCGAGAACTCCGCCGACCCCGAAGCGGACGAGTGGGATAGTCTCGATTCCGAAGAAAACGTCTTCGAAGAAGACTGACGATTAACGTCGGTTCGACGCCGGACCGCGCCATGCCGCCTCTCCGCACGTCGAAAACGACTTTTGTTGCGATGACGAACAGATTAGCGACGAACGTTCGACTTGTTCCCCTGGCGTCAGAAGATCGCGATCAGTTTATTCGCGACAATCAGAAGTCGTTCAATTACGGAGCGTTAGAAGAGTTTGGACGACGGGACGACCATTTTGAAGAAGACGGCGAGATTATCTCGCGCGAGACGATCGAGAAGGCGATAGACGGGGGCGAGGCGTATCGAATTATGCTCGACGACGAAAAAGTCGGGGGCCTTGTCATCAGAACGAACGGCGAACGAGGCGAGCTCGAGCTGCTTTTTGTCGCGCCGAACGCGCATAACAAAGGGGTAGGACGCGCCGCCTGGTTTGAGGTGGAAAAGTTGCGTCCGGACGTGAAGATTTGGGAAACGCATACGCCCTATTTTGAGACGCGAAACATCCATTTCTACGTGAATCGACTTGGGTTCCGCATCGTGGAATTCTTCAACGCCCGCCATCCCGATCCAAACGACCCGGACGTTGGCGACGGTTCCGACCAGGACGGTATGTTTCGCTTTGAGAAGATAATCGGGCGTTAGTTTCGACGTTGCGACGCTTTCGTTTCCCTGTCGACCGGTTTTCTCCTTGTTGTTAGTCTTCCTAACGCTTCTTTCTAAGAATTGTTCTAGCAATTAGTTGGATATTTAACGACGGCGTCGGTTTGAGTAACGTAAAAACGCCCCTCTCGCGGAAAACGGAGGGGCGTTTTTGTATTTATCGAGGCGTCTGAAAAACGTCGCCAATCTCTAAATAAAAATCGCGATCATCACGATTCCGTAGACTATCAGCGCAACGAGCAGCGCGAGGATTACGAGTCCGATGGCTCCAATAGTGCGCGCGAGGGATTTCCAGCCTGCCGTGAACAGACCCAGGACGCACCCGACGCCCGCGCCGAACGGCCCGAAAAAGAGACCGCCAAGAAGCGTGAACAGAAGAACTTGCAACACGCGTTCGGAATTGACGACCGGCTGTTGTTGCGCGCGTTGCGTCACCGGCGCGCCCGACGTTTCGTCTACGTTTGCGAACGGGTCGACGACCGGCGCGACGTTCGGTTGACTCATCATCGAAAAAAAGCCTCTGACGCCAAGCGCCAAAATGACAAAGACCGCAAGAGCGAACCCGACCGACGCGATAATCGCGAGCGTTCTCTGATCGGCGATCGCGATCGACGGGCTGTTCGTCTCCTCTTCTTTGGCGAGCGCGTCGATTTTCGCGTCGAGCGACTCGTCGATTTTCACTTGTTCCGAAACTTCGCGGCCCGCGACGATTTCGTCGACGAGCTTCGCGCGCTCGTCGGCGGTCGACGACGCTGCGTCGAACGGGTTGAGCGCGTCGCGATTCGCCTGTTCGGCGATTGTTTCGTCCGTCTGCGCGGCGAGTTCGTCGAGCGCGCCGAAGTCGACTTCGCCGTTAGACGCGTCGTCGGGGTCGTACCCGAGCGCTTCGCTCGTCTCGACGCGACGCACAAGTCGATCGCGTTCGGAAAACGCGCGAACCAACTCGATTTCGTATTTCGCGAGTCCGTCGCGCAACGCTTTTGTCTGGCGACTGAGCGAAAACGCCTCCTGGCATCGCGCGAACGCGACGACCGCGAGCGGATTCTTCGCATTTTCGTTCGACAATTTGCCCAGAAGAAGGTCTTTTTCAAACGATTCGCGCTCTTCCGCCGACAATTTGGCAACCGCGTCGGACGCGGCCTTGCGCGCTTCTTTCTCTTCGCTTTCTATTTTCTCAAGTCGCGTGAGAATCTTGGCGCGACGATCGGCGACCGGTTCGATTTTCTTGTCGAATTCCTGAAGTTCAAGTCTCAGTCCGGTCGGCTTTTTGGTCCAGAACGAAGTCGGCGACCAGCCCGATTTCATCGCGACGAAACCAAGCGCCAACAAAGCGACGAGAACGGCAAGCAAGAAGAGGTTCGACTTTTTCATAGCTCGTCCTTAACGACTTGCGTGTGAAACGGTTAGTAAAAAGATCCCGATAACGGAGCCGACGTCAATCGTCGGAATTTGTCGTTTCGAGAAGCGATCGGCTCTTTTTAGGAACGAGCGCGAAGAACTCGCGCCACTTGGCGGCGCGCCGAAGAACGACGCGCCCTTTGTCGACGAGTCGCCGCTCGACGATCCGCGCGAGCCACGCGTTCGCCTCCGCGTCGGTCGATCCGCGATAATTCGACGCCTTTTGACACACGACCCACAGCAGCTCGTTGAGCGCGTCGGACGCGTCGTCGATCGAGACGGAATAACCGCGCCCGCTTTCTGCGTACTCTCGAAGCCTTCGCTCGATTTTCGAGCGAAATTTCCGTTCCGCCAACACGCTCAAATTGAGCAGCGCGGCGTTGAGGGCGTCGGAATCGCCGGACCTGGCGCTCGAGGCGATTCGAACGAGCGCGTCGTGAGTTCCTGGGCGCGTCAAATTTTCCATCGCGGATTGTCGATTGAATCAGTTCCAGTAGGAATCCAGTTCCGCCGAATAATTCTCGGGCGAAACGACGTCGGACGGATTGAGTTCGTCGTCTTTGGCCTGCGCTTCTTCTTCGTAAGAGTCGGCGATGGCGTTAAGCTCGTCGATCTGGTCCTGAATCGTCGCGAGCGCTTTGCCCGACTTGCCCGCCGCGATTCCTTTGACGTCCGCTTCCATCGTCGCGAGTTCGGCGTTGATTTCCGCGAGGTCTTTGGCCCCTTCGAGCTCGCTCACGCGCGCTTCCATCTTGGCGAGTTCAAGCGCCATTTGATCTTTTTTCTCGACGATTTGCGCGGAAACTTCGCGCATGCGGTCGATCGTCTCTTTCTTTTCGTTCGCGGTCTTCTCTTTCAATTTGAGCGAGTCGACCCATTTTTCCAGAATCGAGTAGACTTCCGCGCCTTCGATCGTCTTGCCGTTGAACGAGAGCGAGACGGCCTTTTGTTCGTCGGTTAATTGCAGACTCTCGCTCGGCTTGGGCAACCCTTGCTCTTTGGCCGACGCGCACAATTTGTCGATCGCTTCTTTAATCTGGTCGACTTGTTCCTGATCGCGTTCCCACGCGTACTCCAACTTGCGCGCCTTGACGTTGTAAGAACGCGCCTTCTCGTCGAGTTCGGAAATGTCGCGTTTGAGATCCGAAATCGATTTTTCGACGCGCGCGGATGCGGTGGCGCGTTCCATCTGCGTCTTGATTTCGCGCGTTTTTTCCGAGAAAAAGCCGAATTGCCAGACGGCGATTCCGCCGACGATCGCCACGAGTCCCACGGCGGCTAATACGCTTTTCATCATCGCGTTGTTCCTTATTAAACTTATTCCGGTGGTTGTTCCAAAACGGTCCGCTATAACGCGGCGCAAAATTCCAGAGCCGACTCTTCGATTTTTTCCAGCGCGTAACACGCGACGGGAAATTGAACGACCAGCAACACGCCGACCGCCAGCGTCACGCGATTGACGTACGCCAGCCGCCGCTCCCAGGTCTGCGCCGTCAAAACGCGCCGCGTCGTCGACGACGCGCTGCGTCTGGCGATCGCGTTCCAGTTCTCGCTCAGATATTCGTCGATCGATTGGTCGACGGCGTTTGCGGTTGGTTTCGACGTCATGTTCGCTCCTTTGTTCTGCGGTATGCGGCCGCGTTGTCGTTTCGTATGCGGCTCTGTTAGTTAAGACGACGCCAATTGGACGCGAAAGAAAAATTTTTTGATTTTTTTAAAAGTCGGGGACGCAAGTCTCCGGACGGCGCCAAACAATGCGACGAAATCCGTCGTCGGACCGAAAAAAAGCCGCGCGATACCAGTTGGTAAAGCGCGGCCGCATAGTTTTGTCAGGCGAGTCTGTCGACTTATTCGCTCAGAATTTGCTCGGTGATCGTTTCGACGGTGTCGTCAGTCTTTTCCGGCTTGTAATTTTCGAGGTCTTCCTGAGCTTTTTCGACTTCTTCAATTTCGGCGGCGCGAGCGTCCGCTTGTTCGAGAAGCTGCATGCTCAATTCGAGCTCGGAGGACTTGAAGTAGCTTTGGACCGGGTTATTGCGCGAGATCTGTCTGGTCTTCGCGGCGAGCTCTTCCATCGTCAGCCCGTTTTCCGCGCTCCAAACGGCCGCCTGAACGGCGTTCTGATCAAGCTCTTCGTCGCCAAGCATCGAGCAGAGAACCTGCGTCGTTTTGTTGTCGGTGTAGGAATCGATCGGGACGATCGTGTATTTGACGGTGGAGCGAGGCTCTTTTTTGCCGTGTTCAAGGCAGACGGTGCGAACCGATTGCTTGTGGGTTTTGTTCGGCGCGATAGAGAACATTCCGCCGCCGCCGCGTCCGCCGCGACCGCCCATCATGCCGCCCATACCGCCCATGCCGCCGCGGCCGCCCATGCCGCCGCCGATCGACTGATTGCCGCCGCCGCGGCTATTGCCGCCCATGCCGCCGTTACGGTTGTTACGACCGCCCATGCCGCCTTCGCCGAACATGCCGCCGCCAAATCCGCCGGCTCCTCCGGGACCCATCGCGCCGCCCATCATGCCGCCGGGACCGCCGCGCATACCGCCCATCATGCCGCCGGGCTGAGCCACGACCGGAACGCCCGCGAACGCGGAGGGCATGTCGACGACGATTTCTTTGTCGGTCTTATTGGTGACGGACAAGCTGCTTTGAAGGGAGTTTTTCGGAATCAATTTGACTTCGACAAGCCCTTTGTCCATCGCGTCGAACAATTCGACGGCTTTCGATTCGTCGACTTTAGAGTCCGTCGCTTTTTCCGCGGCGCTAACAACGCCGACCGCCGACAGCGCGACAGCCAACGACAATAGTAAGTGGAACATGCCCGATTTCATCTGTTTCCTCCGCGAATGCGACAAAGTTTTCGACGAATATCCTAACGTGGGTTAAAGTCTGATTGAGGCGAGACGCCGCGCGCTCGCAAGGCTCAAAACGCGCAAATTCGCGCATAAACCGAGCCCTATTGCTTAATGATAATCTAACGCGTTCGAAACGTCTACTATCAATTCACTCAAAATCGAACTTTTTTTGAAAATTTTGGAAGAATCTGTCGTTTGCGACAGTTTTAACAATTGTTAGAGCGCGACGATTTCCCACGCTTATTTTGAGTCGCAGGATCGGAGATATTCGTCTTTGGAGAAGACCAGACTCAGGTAGCTTTGCGTGACGGCGTCGCGCAAGCCCAGTTTTTGCGCCAGGCTCAGGACGACTCCCTTGGCGGCGTCAAATTCCGACTTTTCCGCCGTCGTTTCAAGTTCCGTGAAGAACCCCAGCCCTTCGACGTAGTCGAGCGTGATCTCGAAGGGACGTTCTTCGTAGGTCGCCCGCGCGCGGCGGCGCGTTTTGACGACTTCGCCGTAGGGCAGAAAACCGAGCCGACCGTAAAACTTGATCCAGTCGGCGCGCGCCTGATCGACGCGCCGAGTCGTTTCCTCGTCGACGACGGGCGCTTCGTCGACGAGCGTCAATTCGATTTCTTCGCGCGTCTTCGTCTCGGAATCGAGTCGCGGGCCTTTGAACGTCGCCGCAAGGTAGTTTCCGCGCCGACGAATACGCAGCGACTTCCCGCGATTGGGAAAGCCGAGCGCTTCGTTGGTGAAGAAGACGTCCGACTCGGTCGTCGGCGCGCCAGGTTCGACGCCGAGCGTCTCGCGCAAAAGGCGTTCGTACGCGGTCGAGTCGTCGACGCGGAACTTCATTTCGATTTCGAGCATCGCGGATCAGAACAGCGTGGAGAATTGTTCGTTGACGCGCAAATCGCCGCAATTCAAGTAGCGAATGTCGGTGATTCCGAATTTCATCATCGCCAGACGCGTCAAACCGACTCCAAACGCGAATCCGCTGTATTCTTTCGGGTCGATTCCGCCGTGGCGCAGCACTTCCGGATGAACGAGTCCGCACGGGATCAATTCGATCCAGCCGGAATTTTTGCAAGTCGGGCACCCTTTGCCGCCGCAGAGCAGGCAGTTCAGGTCGAGTTCGAAGCCGGGCTCGACGAAGGGGAAGTAGCCGGGTCGGAGCCGGACTTTAACGTCGCGCTTGAACACCTGACTCAAGATGACGCGCATCGTCGCGATGAGGTTCGCGACGGAAACGTTCTTGTCGACGACGAGCCCTTCGCATTGATAGAACGTGTTTTCGTGGCTCGGGTCGATCGCTTCGTAGCGGAAGCAACGGCCGGGGAAGATCGCGCGAATCGGCGCGCCGAATCGACGAAGCGTGCGGACCTGATTCGCAGACGTGTGCGTGCGAAGAATCAGCTGGTTCTTGAGCCAGAAGGTGTCCTGCATGTCGCGCGCGGGGTGGTCGTGCGGAATATTGAGCGCTTCGAAGCAGAAGAATTCCGATTCGATCTCGGGGCCGTACAGAACGGAGAAGCCCATGCCCTGGAAGACGTCTTCGAGTTCCATCTGCGTGAGCGTGATCGGATGAAGCGAGCCGAGCCGACGCCCCTTGCCCGGCGCGGTCAAGTCGAGATCGTTGGTCTTATGACGCGTCGCGGTTTCTTTATACGCGTCGACGGCCGCCGCGATTTTTTCGGTCGCGAACTGTTTCAACTCGTTGAGCTTCTGACCAAATCCTTTTTTCTCGTCCGCCGTCAACTTGCTAAAGTCGACGTTCTTCGCCAACTGCGTGATCAGGCCTTTACGACCGAGAAAATCAATACGAATTTGTTCAACATGCGCCGCGTCTTTGGCCGCTTGCAACGCTTGAATCAGGCGCTCTCTAATATCTTGCACGGAATCTACCCTTATTTGACCGTTAACGATGTTTTTGCGCGTTACAAAAAACGCGTTTCGGTATTATAGCTCAGCGCCGCGTCGGCGTCAATCCGGCGAAGCGTAAAAGCCGGGGATGCAAATCCCCGGACGGCGCTGAACAACGCGTCGCGTTGATTTGCTCGTCCGCGCGCCGCGCGTGAAATTATATTTTGGCGCCTCCTTTGCATATGACATTTTCGCACAGCGCCGCGTCGGCGCGACTGGGGGTTCTAACTCGAACGAGAGCCGACGCATACGACAAGGCGCGCGTAAGAAAAGGAGACGTCTAATGAATTTTTCACAAGACAAACTTACCACAAAATCTCAAGAAGCGATTTCGTCGGCTCAGCGACTTGCCGTCGCCCATTCGAATCCGGAAATCGGCTCGATTCACTTGCTCGCGGCGCTTCTTGACGAAACGGACGGGAACGTCCAACCCATATTCCAGGCGATCAACGCCGACGTCGGTCGACTCAAAAAGGCGGTCGATTCGGACGTCGCGCGTCTGCCGCGCGTGAGCGGAACCAACCCCGGCGTCGGCTCGGACTTGCAAAAGGTCTTCGTCAAGTCGGCGGAGGAGGCGACCGCGCTCACCGACGAGTTTATTTCGACCGAACACCTGCTCCTCGCGTTGACCGACGTCGATTGTCCCGCGCAGAAGGTTTTGCAGTTGTTCGCGATCGATCGAACGAAAATCCTCGAAGGAACCGGGTCGGTGCGCGGTAATCACCGCGTCGTCGATCAGGAGCCGGAAGGCAAACTCCAGGCGCTGTCTAAATACGGTATCAATCTCGTCGACAAGGCCAGAAAAGGCAAGCTCGACCCCGTCATTGGGCGTGATTCCGAGATCAGACGCGTGATTCAGGTCTTGTCGCGACGGACGAAAAACAACCCCGTCCTGATTGGCGAGCCGGGCGTCGGCAAGACGGCGATCGTCGAGGGGCTCGCGCTGCGAATCGTCGAAGGAGACGTGCCCGAGAGCCTCAAAGACAAAGAGGTCGTCGCGCTCGACATGGGCGCGCTGATCGCGGGCGCGAAGTTCCGGGGCGAGTTTGAAGAGCGGCTCAAGGCGGTTCTCAAAGAGGTCGAGGACTCGCTCGGACGCGTTATTTTGTTCATCGACGAGCTGCACACCGTCGTCGGAGCGGGCAATCAGCAAGGCAGCGCGGACGCGGCGAACCTGCTCAAGCCGGCTCTGGCGCGAGGGGACGTGAAGTGCGTTGGCGCGACTACGCTCGACGAATACCGCAAATACGTCGAAAAAGACGCCGCGCTTGAACGTCGATTCCAGCCGGTCATGGTCAACGAGCCGAGCGTCGAAGACTCGTTGGCGATTTTGCGTGGTCTAAAATCCCGATACGAAACGCACCACAAAGGCGTCAAAATCACCGACTCGGCGTTAGTCGCGGCGGTCGAATTGTCGAATCGGTACATTTCCGACAGGTACTTGCCCGACAAAGCGATCGACCTGGTCGACGAGGCGATGTCCCGACTTGCGATGGAGCTTCAAAGCGTGCCGACGGAAATCGACGACGTTCAGCGTCGTATCGTTCAGCTCAAAATCGCCGAAAGTCAGTTGGTCGACGAAACGGAGCCCAGCGCGGTCGCGAGGCTCGAAGAGATTCGTAAGGAGCTCGCCGCGAAAAACGAGGAACTTGCCGAGCTTAACCTTCGTTGGGAAAAAGAGAAGAGCGGCGTCGGGGACGTGCACCAGACCCGCGAGCAAATCGCCGCGAAAGAGCGCGAATACAAGACGCTCGACGCGTCGATTAAACAGGCGTTTCAACGCGGCGCGAAAGTCGACAATTCCGATTTCCAAAAGCTCGCGGATCTTCACGCGGAGATTCAGGCGCTTCAGAGCCGCTTGAGCGAGCAGGAAGAAGAGGAGAAGTCGAGCGAGAGCGCGCAAGGGGACGGCAAAGGCAAAGCGCGGCCGAAGAAACTGTTGCGCCAGGTGGTCGGTCCGGACGAAATCGCCGAGGTCGTGTCGTTGTGGACGGGCGTGCCCGTCGCGCGTATGATGGAGACCGAGCGCGCGAAGTTGCTCTTCCTGGAAGACCGGCTGCACCTGCGCGTCGTCGGACAGGACGAGGCGGTCGACGCGGTCGCCAACGCCGTGCGACGCAGTCGAAGCGGACTGCAGGATCCGAATCGACCGATCGGGTCGTTCCTGTTCCTC
>JAFZNK010000174.1 GCA_017550965.1 Thermoguttaceae bacterium | reverse complement strand
GGCGAACGGCTTAGCGACTCTTCGTATTGATTCTTCTACCGACGTAATGAAACGAAAATAAGGCGGCGAATTACAGACGAAGTTTTGGATCCGTCCGCTTTAGATTATTAACGCGTATTCACGCGCGTTTTCAGCGATTACGGCTACGGCGGGATAAGAAGTCGATCGTAAGCGTTTACTTTTCCTGCGCCTTCTGAGCGTCGTATTCCACGATCTCCTCGACGATTTCCTTGGCTTCGTCGGCGGTCGCCCAGGCGTATTCGCGATAGGGCAGGTCTTCGATTTTCGCGAGACCAAAGGCTAATAGAAACTTTTTCGTCGTGCCGTATAAGAAAGGACGCCCCAGTTCTTCGGAGCGTCCGACGATTTTAATGAGATCGCGTTCAAGAAGCTGTCGCAACATTTCGCCGCAGTGAACGCCGCGAATTCGTTCGATCGTCGCGCGCAGAACCGGCTGCTCGTACGCGATAATCGCCAGCGTCTCCATCGCCGAGTTCGCCAGTCGCGCTTCCGACGGCGCCTCCTGCAGGCGAAAGAGCCACGGCGCAAATTCCGGCGCCGTGCGCAATTGGTAACCGCCCGCGACCTCTACCGCGCGAAACGCGCCGCCGACGCGCTCATAGCGCGCGTTCAGTTCCTTAACGAGCGCTCGCGCGCGCGCGCCGTCCGGAAGATCGGCGAGCGCCGCTAACTTACGACTCGGACACGGTTCTTTCATGAGAAAGAGAACCGCTTCAACGCGCGCGACTTCTTTTCGATCTTGCTCGTTCATCGTCGAACGTCTCCGGACAGACTGGCGGCGCGTCGCGCGCGCAATTGATCCGTCGCGTCGCGCGCCGTCGCGCCAAAGCCCTGCAGGAATTCCGCGCCTCCAGACGCGCCCGACGCAATTACGCCGGACGCGCGCCAGTTAGTCGCGTCCCAACGCTCAACCCTAGCGCTGACAATTCCCTCCGCGCGCAGTTCCGCCTGCAGGCGTTTGACGTACTCTGGGTCATGACTGGTCGTCGTCTCCGGTAGAGCCGTCGTCGAACCGGGCGTAAGGCTCGCAGCGCCGACCCCGTTTGACGTCGGCGCCGCAAGATTAGCAGCGTTCGGCGCGTCATGACGCAGCGACTCCGTCGGCGTCGGAACGACGTTCGCGCTCGCGGCGGCGTCCGTTGGGATCGGCGAAAGGTTGACGCTATTGACTTCTTCGGGCTGCGGAAGAACGGCGTTCGCCCTATGCGTCGTCGCGTCGTCGCGCGCAATGTAGCCCGTTCCCGGCTCGCGATCCGCATAGCTCGCTTGCGATATGGCGCCGGACTCGACCGTTGTCGCCGTCGTGTTGTTGGCGTCGACCGCTTTGTTATTTTCGCCGACGCCGGAAGCTTTTTCCGACTCTTGGTCGCCGCCGTTTCCGGTTTCCGACCCGGACGTTCCAGCGTTAAGTTTTTCGAACGCGCCAGAGAATGATTTTGGCGAGAAGAGCAAATCTTCGCCGACGAGATCGACGGTTCGGGCAAAATAGTACGTTGAGAAAGCGTCCGCGCCGCCGAATAGAGAAGCGGCGCGCG
>JAFZNK010000173.1 GCA_017550965.1 Thermoguttaceae bacterium | reverse complement strand
GCCATTTCCTTTTTAACGCGACCTTTGTTTCTTTTGCTCGCTAGGAAAATGCCGACGTTTTCAATGCCTTCTCTTTCCACGCCCGTTTCGTCCGAATAGGGAGCGACTTCTTGAATGCAACGACTTTCTTCGCCGAAAAGCTCTTCTACCGTTGAATTTAATGTCTTCGCAATCCGAAGCGCAACGTCTACGGTTATGGAACTCTTTCCGGATTCTATCGCGCGCGCCATTCGTTCCGATATTCCCGCCTCTTTGGCAAAGTCTTCGATCGAAAGAGCCCGCGATTCTCTCTTCAATGTGATTAGGCTACTCATTCTCACCGTTCCTATCAACTGGAATTGAACGATCAGACTCGCTCGTTAAAGCGCTCAACAAAGCGTCCAGTTCGTCGCTGTACGCATGATAAAGCGAAAAAGGTCGACTAAATCGTCGTAGCCACGCTTCCATATGACGCGCGCGTAAAGCGTACGACTTCGCCTCGTTTATACGTCCATGCTTATGAGCTAATTTTGCCAAGCCCAGAAACTCCAACCATAGCAAATCACGAACAAGGAAATTTTTGCGTCCAATTTCCTCGCGTATGTGGGAGCGCGCGGAGTCAAAACAACGTTGCGCAACGTCCAGATCATGGGCGCCATTTCGATTGACAAGCGCATTGGCATAAAGTAGATTCATGCGACGCCGGCAACTACCAAGGACGTCGCGCTGTTCCGACGGCAAGTCGACTGACGTTGCGCGTCGCTCAAAAAGTCGACATGCTTGAATCACGTCGTTCCAGCGCCCAACTTCGTAAGAATGATCTGCCAATCCATAAATCAAAGACAGCTCCAGGGCATTGGGAAATTTAAAGAGAGCTCGCGAAGCCGACAATATCCTCTTTACGCGTGAGAGCGAATCTCGGTAATTAAGATCCCGCCTTGATATAATGGCCTGCGCTCGAACAATGACGTACTGCGATATCACGTTAAATTCAAGAGCTCTGTCTTCTCTATAATCTTTGAAAGAACATGAAGCCATACCGAAGAGTTCCTTGCAACGACGCAATAAAGAACCGGACCAGTATGAGATCTTCCCACTAGAATCCGCGACAGATTTTATCCAAGCGAGCGCATTGCGGGTCCGATCTGATAATCTTTGCGAAAGTCTGTCGAACAATTCCAGCGTCGATTTGGCGCTCTCATCTGCAGACGTTATCGTTGCAAGGTATGCGGAACGTAACAGTAGGGAACCGCATATGCACAAAAGTCGGTTCTGGTCCGACGGACTAACGCGTTCTTCGCCAGAGTCAAGAGCGTTTAGTATTCTCAAAACAATAGGTTCAACGGATTCGTTAACTACAAGATTGTCGGCAAAATTGTTGAACGAGTCGTAAAACTGGTTAAGAACCTCGATTCTGGGCAGTGTTATCACGGCAATGCGACCAAGATTCCAGTCGTCGAGGTAAAAGTCACAAGTCCGCTTTGAAAGAGTCTTGGCATTCGTCGCAAAGTGGTTAGCGAGGAAAAAACAGCGTCTTTCTTCGCTATAAAAACGAACCATGGAAATAGACAATTCCAACATCGTTGGCGT
>JAFZNK010000019.1 GCA_017550965.1 Thermoguttaceae bacterium | reverse complement strand
CACGTTTCGCCGCCGTCGGAGCTGATCGCGGGGCCTCTCGCGCCGACGCGATTGGGCGCGTCAAATTCGAACGTCAGCGTTCGACCCTGCGCGCATTTGACGCGAAACGCCGTGTAGAACCAGTCGCCGACCGTGTCGCGCAGGTCGGGGCGAACTTTGACTAATCCGTCGTCGGAAATCGAGTCGACGACGACGTTTGCGCCTGGGAAATCCACGTCGATTTGCGGTTCCGCGCCTTGCGACGGCGAGACAAACGCCGCGACGGAGACGACGAGCGCGACAACGATGTGTTGGAAGAAACGACGGGTCATGTTTTTTTCTAACGGCAAGGAAGGAAAACTGTTAATAGGACGACGAACAATCGAGCCGTTTTTCATCAAAATATTCCTGAAAATCGACCCGACGGCGTTATTTTAACATGGGCGGAGTTCTGTGTAAACGACGTCGCTCTGAGAAATCGACAAGGCTCTTGCGAACCCTTGAAAATCTCTTGCGCGTTTTTGGAGAAAAAGCTATTATCGCGGCGTCGGTCGATCGGTTCGTCAGGACGCGCGTTTTGACGAACGATCGTGTGTTTCGTCGCCTTTGTCACGTTGTCGGTTGACTGCCAATGACTCATACGCTGCTGATGGTCGCGCATGGAATTACCGCCGTAAGCGGAGCGATTGCGTTAGGCGCGTTGCATTATTATTTTCGTTCCGGAACAAGGAAGAAAACGGAGCGGACAAAAGACGCTTCGAAAGCGTCCGAAACCGCCGACGTCGCGGGGCGGGGGTCGGTTTTGTTCCGGGATCAGTCCGGAGAGGCGGCTCGCGCGTTGCGAAACGCTCTGGACGCGGTCGCCGGCGAGCGGCGCGAACAGAAGAACGAAATACAGGCGCGCCCCTTTGAATTTTGCGTATTCGACGACTGATCGACGTCGTTTGGAATTGGATTTTAAGAGATGTTTTCGGTAAAGCTCGACGCGTTTTGCGGTCCGATGGACTTGCTCCTGTATCTTGTGCGCAAGCGCGAGCTGAACGTCTTCGACGTCGCGATCGCCGAGGTTACGGACCAGTTTCTGACGTTTATCGAAACGCTCGAGGCGTTGAATCTCGACGCGATCGGCGATTTTATTTCGCTTGCGAGTTCTTTAATTGAGATCAAGTCGTTTCAGGCGCTTCCCAACGAAGAGGAAAACGTCGTCGAAGAGATCGAGGATCCGAGAAAAGATCTTGTCAAACAGCTGCTCGCGTACCGAAAATTCTGCGAAAACGCGGGCGTTCTGGAAGAATGCGGCCGACAATGGCGCCGCCGCTATCCGCGTCTGGCCAACGACGCGCCGTCCAGGGCGCGCAACGTCGCCGACGAGCCGATTCAGGACGTCGAACTCTGGGATTTAGTCGGCGCGTTCGGCCGGATCTTAAAGGAAAAAACGCCCGTCTTCAGACACGCGATGAAGCGCGAAGACACGCCCCTTTCCGTTCATATCGAACGCCTCTACTGTCGGCTCAAGCGCGAGCGCGCCGTTCGATTCACCTCGCTTTTTGACGGCGCAGACCGCAAGTCGACGCTCATCGGAATCTTTTTGGCGATTCTTGAACTGACGCGGCACGGATACGCTTATGTCGAACAGGAGTCGGCGTTTGGCGAAATTAAAGTTTCGTATCGCGAAAACGCCCAGCCATTCGATCTGCTCAAAATCAACGTCGACGAGACGCTGGCGCAAGCCGGATAACGGCCCGCGCCGTTCGCGCGTTTCTTCTATCGCGCGCGTTCTTAAAACATGCTCGCGAATCGTATTCTGCCCAGGCGTCGATCCTGTTCGTTCATCACGGACGCGTCGACGCAGACGCGTTCTATTCCGGCGTAGCAGACGTCGTCGACGTTTCCTTCCGCGATTCCTCCAAACGCGAAGACTGGGATCGGCGGCTTTTCGTTGACCGCTTCAAGAATTGCGCGCAACAAACCCAGTCCAGTCGGAGCGACGGAGCCGTCGGCGCAGAAAACCGGGCCCGCCTCGATAAAGTCGAGAATTCCTTCTTCCCCCGCCTGAAACGCGCTTAGCGCTTCGTCAAGCGTGGAGACCGCCGCGCCGAGAAGCCGATCGTCCCCAAGTTCCAGCCGCGCCTCGCGCCAATTCTCGCTTGTGAGAACCCCTCCGTCGAAGTCCTCCGCCCAGACGGTGAAATCGCGCGTCAGCAGGAGCGGACGGCGCAACGCGTTTGTTTCGTCCGCGTACGCCGCGCGGATTTGTTCCAGAAACAAAATCGACTCGGGGGACGAGGACGCGTCGTCGGGGTAGTAGCAAAGCTGAAAGACTCCGATTTTCGAGTTGAAGAGCGTTTCGGCGTCCGCGTCGGCGAAAGGCCGGTCGACGTAGAAGCACAAATTCGACCTGCGCAATTTGCTTTTTCTCAGCTCTCGAGGAGACAGTTCGTCGGCGCGCGCGAAAGGAACCGCCTGCGCGACCTGTTCGCGCGCGTCGTTTTCGAGTTCCGGAGCCGGATTTTCGGGCGTCGTCGTTTTCTGTTCCGGCGCCGCTTCTTTCGCCGGTTCCTCCTTTATCGGTTCTTCTTCCGCCGACTCGTCTTTTATCGACGCTTCTTCAGACGGCGCGTCTTCAACGGGCTCTTCGTCGCGTTCGAGTTTCGCGGCTTCCTCATACGCTATTTTTTCGAGCGTGTACGATTCGTAGCGGACGCGTTCCCATTCTTTGGCGAGTTGCGGCTCGACGATTTTTGAGAATTCTTCCAGGCTTCGCGCCGATTCCTGAAGTCGCGCGAAATTGGCGGTAAGAACGTCGGTCAACGTGGCGCGTTCGTATTCGTCCGGAGTTTCGAGCTCCGTTCCGACGTCGCCGACCGTGTCTCTGGCGGACATGCGCTCGCCGCGATCGAGTTTGTCGGCGGCGGCGGCGAATCGGTGCCGCGTCTCTTTGAGTTTTCGAGCGAGTTCTTCGTTGTCGTCAAGGAATCGAATCGCGTCTTCCACGACGCGCAACGCCTCGCGACCGCGATTGGCGGCCGCGTCTAAAATACGGTAGATTTCTCGTTTGGACATAGCTGCTTTTTCTTTGTGTTAGCGTTGGTTGCGCGTTACCTGAACGACACGCCTTCGACAAATTCGTTCTGGACCAGATTCATCGCCTCGGCCGACATGATCTTTTCGCCGTTGATTTGGAGATTGTCGAAAACGACGTTTGTCGCTTTATGTTCGGAGTCTTTGCCGGTAAACGAGCTGTACGGCTTGCGAGCGCCGTAGACGCGGACGTCTTTGAACAACACCCCGTCGACGTCCCCGTTGATCGTGTCTTGAGACCACATGCCCGACGCGATAACGATTACCGCCAGATTGGGGCAGAACCCCGGATCGGCGTCGGGATTGTAGACTTGGTCGTCGGAGCTCTGATAGATCGGCGCAGGGATTTTGTCGTCGAATTCGACGCGGATATTTTCAAACGTAACGTCGCGAATTTTCGCGCGGTCTCCGTGCTGAATATCCATCGCGATATGCGTCGCGCGAATCACGTCGATATTTTCGAAGCGTATGTTCCGGAATTCAGGCGCGCACGTTTCCGCGCCGAGCTCCAGCGCGCGGCCCCAGTCGCACCAGACGACGTTGTTCCGGAACGTCAGGTCTTTGCACGGCTTCTGGGGCCCTTCGGTTCCTTTTTCGAGCCCTTTGACGACGAGGCTGTCGTCAAACGTGCGTAAAAACGAGTATTCGACCAAAACGCGCTCGCTGTTGCATACGTCGATTCCGTCGGCGTTGTAGCGCCACAGCCCGACAAGTTTCGTATTGCGAATCGCGACGTCGTCGCAATGCAGGAGCGTCGTCGACCAGACGTCGGGGTCGCGTTGCACGATCCCGTCGATTTGGACGTTTTTGCTGTTGATAAAGCGGAATATTCCGTTGATTGTTCCGCGTTCGTAGGGTCCCGCGTCGATAATTCCCGGCCCGGAGATTTTGACGTTCTCGACGTCCCGACCGCGAACGCCCCCGTAGACGACCGCGCCCGCGTCGACAAAGATTTCGTCCCCGCTTTTGACTTCGATTAGTCCTTCATGATGGACGCCGGGCCCGAAATAGCGAAGATTCGGCGCGTTAAGATTGTCGGGACGCTTATAGATCGGGAAGGGGAGCAGGTGCAGGCAGTTGTGGAAATCGCCGAGTTCCAGAACGGTTGGCGTCGTTCCGGGGATCGTGAAAGCGATCTCTTTTTTCTCCGCGTCGATTTTCGGCCGGATTCCAAGCGAAAGGGGTCGGACGACGACCGACTTTAGCGCGTCGGCGTCGCGAGTCGTCCTGACGACGATTTCCGTCGTCGGCGCGTCGGTTTCCCAGGTCACGAACCCCGCGAGTTCCGTTTGATCCAGTCCGCGTTGATACCCCGGCCAGACGCGATTGAACGGAATCGCGCTGACGCGGCATTGCCAGACGGGCGCTTCGACGCCGTCGATTCGGACTTCAAAGTCGGGATAGACCGCCTCCGAATCGGGGACCGCGGGAATAATCGTCTCGGCGTCCGCAAACGTCGCGAAACTCAGCGCCGAAATAATCGCAAAGAACAAGGAAAGTTTTCTTTTCATGGACGTCGCCCCTGAACCAAAGAAAGGACTGTAAAACGCAAATTGGCGCTCGCGCCAGTTCAGGAGTATTATAGAACTTTTCCGCGGCTTTGCAAGTTTGACGGTTCGACGGCGACGTCGCCGCTGACGGTTCGCGCTCCCGCGCGAGGCGTAAATATCCGCTCCCGTTGGTCGCCAGCGAATAAGAGCCGCTCGTCGTGCGAGCGGGGCGCTTGAAAAACGCGACGCCGAAACACACGATTTCGAAACGCCACGCGTCGACTCCAGTTCGCAAGCCGCCTTCTAAAGGACGCAGGGGCCTTGTGCCCCGGAGTCCGGCGGCGGGTTGTACAATATCAACCGTCAACTCACGATTTCTCAAACAGGGCGGCGCCAGAACGCATATCCGAGCCGCTCGCCGTAGCGAGCGGGTTGCATGAAAAACGCGACGCCAAAACGTGAGTTTCCTCAAACAGGGCGACGCCAAACCGCGACGCCATCCGGGGATTTTCATCCCCGGCTTGTGGCGGCGACGCCAAACCGCGACTCCATCCGGGGATTTTCATCCCCGGCTCTCTTTTGCGTCGCTCAAACGCGCGGTTCTTCAATCAACGCGACGCCCAAACTCTGGCGCGTGCGAAAACGTATGCTTTTTGACAATAAAAAGCGGGCTGTTTTTTTGGAAAATTTCTTGGAAAATTGAGCGATTTTGAAAACTTTTTGAACTCAAACGCGTTTTATACTTTACGGACTGGAATTTTTTGTGTACAATTGGGAGTGCGAGGGCGATTGTGTGGCGAGACGCCGAAAAGCATACGTTTTGGCGCTTTTTTGGCGGCGTTTCCAATTCGTCTGCCCGGCAAGAGCCGGGAATTCGCGCCTCGAACAGTTTTTAACGACGCTTTTTTCAAACGCGGGGTCCTTGCGACCGCGTTCGTCAACCTGAGAGAAGGTATTATTTCAATGAAAAATAACGTTTCCAAACTTTTGGCGCTTTTTAGCGTTTTGCTTCTGGTCGCCTGCGTCGGATGCGGCGGTCGATCTCAAGTCCACGGCAAAGTCGTCTTCTCCGACGGCTCGCCTCTTACCTACGGCACTCTTGTCTTCACGAACGACTCCACGATTTGCAAAGGCGACATTCAGGACGACGGCACATTTAAGATGCGCACGTTTAAGCCCGGCGACGGAGTGCCTCCGGGGACGTACAAGGTTTACCTTACCAACACGCTTCAGTTCGGCAGTTCCGGTCAGACCGTCAAAACGGGCGGCGGCGACAACGAAGCGGGGTTTGAAATGATCGGCGTGGCGTCCAATACTATTCCAACCGAGTACTGCAACCCCGACCTGAGTCCTTTCCCACAGGTTACTGTGAAGGGGTCGATTAAGAATCTTGAATTGAAAATCGAAGCATCGGCACCGGAAACTGCTCCTACTGACGCACCTGCCGAGTGAGTTCTTGAAGCGACGAATCATGAGATTGCGTAACGCGGCGGTTTCCGCCTTTTTGGCGTTTGTGTTCGTTGGTCTTGTCGGATGCAACGGAAACGTTCACGTTACGGGAAGAGTAACTTTTCCCAACGGTCAGCCACTGACTGTTGGGAAGGTAATTTTTACCGACGACTTCTACATGGGTAAGAGCAACCTCAACAAGAAAGGCGAATACTCGATTCATACGTTTCGTCGCGACGACGGCATAAAAAAGGGCGTTTACCGCGCGTATATTGTCGGCGCCGTGCGTTTCGAGCCGGGGGAAACCTTCGACGATCCGTTGCAAAGTTTTTCGTTGGACCACCTCGTTTTGCTTATCGATATTCAACACACCAACCCGGATACGTCCGGCTGGCTTTTCGACATTCGGAAGGACGCAAAAATAGACTTTATCGTCTACCCTCCCGGCGAGGTTCCCGAAAGCGAACGAACGGAAGCGGCGAAGATGATGTTCGATCCGGAGTATCGCAAGAAGGTCAAAGAACAGAAAGCGAAGGAAGAAGGCGCGAAACCGCCTGAGCTTAAGAAACGAAGAACCATTAATCCGAACCTGCTCTGATTTTCGACGAAGGATTTTTTAGTTCGCTCGGTTATTGAGTTCTCCAGCCAATATTCACACTCCCTTTTGAGAAGGGGCTAGCTTTTCTCAGAAGGACGCCAAAAAGAGCAAGTCTCGACGTTTGGCATATTACCGTTTTATACTTTTCCACTACGAAAGGGTTATTTTATGACTCGTACTACTACGAAACGCGGCTTTACGCTTGTCGAATTGCTCGTCGTTATCGCCATCATCGGCATTCTTATCGGATTGCTGCTTCCTGCGGTTCAGGCCGCTCGCGAGGCCGCGCGCCGCATGCAATGCACGAACAACCTCAAGCAGATCGGTCTTGCGATCCACAACTTCCACGACGTTCGTCAGGGCATCCCGCCCGCAGCGCACTCGTGGCACCGCATGACGATGTGGGCTTACCTCTATCCGTACAGCGAACAGCCGACGCTGTGGCAGTTGCTCAACCGAAGCGACCCAGTTACGTTAGACCAATTCTTCTGGAACACCAGCGGCGGCTGGGGCGGCGTTACGCTGACGGCCGAAGAAAAGAAAGGGTTCTCGAGCGTTCCTTACATGGTTTGCCCGTCCCGTCGTTCTTCTCCCGCTTCGAGCCTCTTCACCCGCCTCAATTACTGGATTGTCGCTTGCGGCGGCCAGCCCGAGGTGACCCCTCCCACGCTCCTGGGCGTG
>JAFZNK010000172.1 GCA_017550965.1 Thermoguttaceae bacterium | reverse complement strand
TTTCTCAATCCGTTTCGTTTACTGGTCTTGTCGACGTTGCGTGGGCGCGTCCTTGGGGAATCTTCAAGACCTGTTCGACCACGCTCAAATGGACAACTGACACGGATTCGACCGTTCTAACGACTGGCGGTTGTACGGGATATTGTCAATTCAACGTCGGTCAATTCCCCGATGGACCGGGAACGCTTCTTCTCGAATACCTTGATCAGGAAGGAGACATCGTTGGGACATCCTTCGTCGAAGCGACCATTGTTAACGCGGGCGCGACAGTCGTCGACACGCTGAACGATTCTTTTGATTTTTACGATGGTGAGTGGTCTTTACGTGAGGCGATTTTTTACTCGTCAGATAATGCGATAATCACATTTATAGAAGGACTTTCCGGATATATTTATTTGACTCAAGAGTTGGCAGTTGATCGCGTGATAACGATCGACGGCGACAATCGAATTTCGCTTAACGGAAGCGAGGCTAATTCGCGAATTATTAACGTCGCTAATGTCGGTTCCACCGACTCTCCTGTCGTCCTTCAAAATTTGACCTTTGAAAATGCAAATGCGTCCGCTAGCGACGGAGCGGTTTACAACGCAGGAACTTTGACTGTTAACAACTGCGTTTTTCGAAATAATCAAGCGAAAAACGGCGGCTCTATTTATAATCAAGGCGTGCTGACGGTTAAAAGTAGCGTTTTTCGCAACAATAATACAACACAAAACGGTGGAGCGATTTACAACAACAGAACGGCAACGATTGTCAACAGCGTTTTCTATGGAAATACGGCTGGCGGCGAGGGCGGCGCCATTTGGCAATATGGCGAAGACAAACGAACGTTAATTGTTTACAGCAGCACAATTGTTGGCAACAAGGCGAACAACGGCGGCGGAGGTATTCGTGTACGACATAACTATGGAAAGACAAATGTCTATAACTCTATAATCTCGATGAACTACGACGTAAACACGCCCAACATCAACGGTTCTTTTGACGTAAACGAGAACAATATCATTGGCGGCGGTTATTTTGTAACTCCCCCTATTTGGAATGGTGCGACACTGACGAATCTCTCTGAAATCGATTTGCATCTACGAAGCGATTCTCCCGCGATTGACGCCGGGAATAACGCCTATATCGAAGGTTACGAAACTGATCAAGACGGGAATGCGCGTATTTACAACGAGGTCGTTGATGTTGGAGCTTATGAATACCAGGGTGATCGCAACGACGAACCCTTATATTCGACGGTTGTTAATACGCTCAACGATACTTTCGATCTTTTCGACAACGAGTGGTCTCTGCGTGAAGCTATTCATTACGCGCCTGACAACGACGTAATTACATTCACGGAAAGTCTTTCAGGTTCTATTTATCTAACGCAAGAACTAACCATTAATCGCGTCGTAACGATCGACGGCGACGATCGTATTTCACTTGACGGAAGCATGTCAAATTCGCGCCTTATAAGTGTTGCCAACACAGGTTCCGACGACACGCCTGTTATCCTCGAGAATCTTACGTTTGAAAACGCATGCGTGTCTGTCATTGGAGGAGCGATTTATTGCAATGGCAACCTCAGTTTGAAAAACAGCGTCTTTCGCAATAATCAAGCGCAAAATGGGGGCGCGATATATAACAACAACACTCTGAATATAGAAAACGCCGAATTTGTCGATAACGTTTCGAATGATGACGGCGGCGCTGTTTACAACCATGGGACGTTGATTGTTAAAAGTAGCTCTTTTTGTAATAATAGCGCACAAAGTGGGGGCGCTATTTACAATTACAGGACTGTCAGTGTTTTTAATAGCGTTTTTTGTGGTAATGTAGCAAGTAATTGGGGTGGCGCAGTTTGCCTCTATCATGATTACTACAATAAAAAAAGCGCAACAACATTGAGTAACTGCACGATTGTTGGCAACTATGCTCAAAACGGCGGCGGAGGCGTTTATCGTGAGGATATGTCCGGTAGCGAATACGGGACGCTACGTCTTTTCAATACGATAATCTCGTTTAATAGCAGTGCGAACGCTCCTGATATCAGGGGCAGTCTCAACGCAAACGAGAACAACATTATTGGCGGCGGTTATTTCGTAACGCCGCCTATCTGGGACGGTTCGATTCTGGCAAATTTTGACGTAATCGATCTGCATTTACGATGCGATTCCCCGGCGATTGACGCTGGGAATAACGCCTATATCGAAGGTTACGAAACCGATCAAGACGGAAGTGCGCGTATTTACAACGGAGTCGTCGATATTGGAGCGTATGAATATCAGGGGTTCATTGGGTTGCAAAGTCGCGTTTTTTCCGGAACGGTCGATCTTACGTGGGATCGTTCGCCTGACGCGGCGTCGACCCGCGTTACGTGGACGACTGCCGTCTCGACTACGACGCTTGTCGAAGACGCCGACGGCGAATCGTTCCCATGGGACACGACTCAATTCGAAGATAGGCCGGGCGTCCTGACGCTTGAAAGTCTGGATGAGAACGGTCAAGTCCTGACCAGTTATGCGATCGACGCGCTGATTCTCAACACGGGCGCGCTGATTGTCGATACGACCGACGGCTCGATTAACGAGGCCGATTCGAATCTTTCCCTCCTGGAAGCGATTTATTACGCCGACAAGTTCGAAATCTCGACGCCGATTCTTTTCGCGGCGAGTCTCGCGGGACGCGCCGTAACGGTCGACGGAGAGTTGGATCTTCTGTCGGCTCGAATCGACGGAGAAAACTCCGGCGTAACGATCAAGTCGAACTCCATGAAGACGACGGGGACGCGATCGGCGGCGTTGTCGAACGTTCGGCTCGAAGCGGGCGTTTATACGTTCGACGCTCCTCTTGAACTTGTCGACGCGACGCTTGCGTTTGCGCCGGGATCGGTCGGGACGCTGACCGCCGCCGCGCTGAGCTCCGAAAACCTCGTCGTCGAAGGCGCCGACTCCGTCTGGCAAATTGGGCAGGATTCGACGTTTGTCAATCCGACGTTCAGGTCGAACGCGACGCTGGCCGACGGCTCCGTCTTAACGCTTGTCGGAACGCTGACTTCCAACGTCGACGTCGTTCTTGCCGACGCGTCGATTTCTTCTTCCGGCGACGCGGTTCTCGCCGGAACCGGCTCCGTCTCGTTCAGCGGAAACGCGAACGACGCGATCAACGTCGTCGGAACGCAGGATTCGCCCGCGACGCTGACGGTCGCCGTCGGCGCGACGTTGCGGGGCGTCGGGAAGATCGTCGGGGAATACCTGACGACGGTTGTCGCCGGAACGTTCGTTCCCGAAGGAGCGTTCGCGCTCGCCGGGGATTTCGAGCTGGCGGTCGGCGGCTCGCTCGAATTTGGCGTCGAGTCTCTGACCGACTATCCGACGCTGACTTGTTCCGGACTCGCGACGCTGGGCGGAGAAGTCGTTCTTGAACGACTCGACAACAGTTTTGTTCCGACGTCGCAAGACGCGTTCGCCGTTCTTTACGCTTCTTCGCTCGACGTCTTGTCCTCCGCGACGTTTGCGACCGAAACGATGAACGCCATGGCGCAAATGACCGAAGAGATTACGAGCGACTCGCTCGTCTTTACCGTCGGCCGGCTTTCCGGCGCGAAAGTCGTCGCCGTCGCGCCCGTCGACAATTATTCGACCGACGCGACCAGACCTTACGTCGACGTCTACTTCAATCAGACGATCGACGTCGATACGTTTACCGTCGAGGACGTCGTCGTCAGGAACGCGCAAAACGCAATCGTCGCGATCGAAGCGCCGCAGAGTCTCAACGCGAGCGCGACGGCGTTCCGCGTCTATTTCGTCGACGACGTTCGAACGAACGCGACGTATTCGGTTGAAATCGGTCCGGACGTTCGCAACCAAAACGGCGTCGAGATGAATCAGGACGGGCGCGAGCCCAACGGAACGACGACCGACAAGTTCGTCGGAACTTTTGAAATCGCGCTTCCCGACCTGGCGCTTTCCGTCGCCGACGGCGCGATCCCCGCGACCGCAGAGTTGGGAACGAGCATGGAATTGCTCTACGGCGTCGCGAACGTCGGGTCCGTCGACGCGATCGGATCCTGGAACGACAGGGTTTATCTCTCCAAAGACGCGGAGCTTTCAGACGACGACTATCTCCTGACGACCGTCGCCGACGGCGCGGATTCCGCGTATTCCGTCGGTCTGGCGACCGGGGCGACCGCGACGAAGACCGCGAGATTCGTTCTTCCGCTCGACAATTCCGAATGGACGACGGGGGACTACTACTTCGTCGTCGTCCTCGACGCGAACTCGAACCTCTTCGAGACGTCCGAAACGAACAACGTCTTTGTTTCCAATAAGATCGCGCTGAGCTATCCGCCTCTTGCCGATTTGCAAATAACCTCGCTCGTCGCGCCGACTTCGGCGGTCGCGGGCGAAATCGTCGAACTCGTTTGGGACGAGGTCAACGCCGGAGCGAGGACGGCGTCCGAAACGCGACGCGACGCGATCTATATTTCAACCGACGGCTCGCTCGAAAACGCGACGCTCCTCAAGACGGTTCGCCGCGCCGACGTCCTTGAGTCGGGCGAATCGATTCGGCGCCGCGAGACGGTCAATATCCCTTCGACCGGCTGGTTTGGATCAGTCTTTTTCGTCGTCGCCGCCGATTACGACAATAACGTTCCGGAAGGGAACGAGTCGAACAACGCGGCCGCGACGTCCGTCGCGACGACGCTCTCGCAAAAGCTGAACGTTTCGTTGAGCGAAACGACGCTTGACGAAGGAACTTCGAACGTTCGCGGCGTCGTGTCGCGCACCGGGGATCTCTCGCAACCGCTTGTCGTCTCGATTTCTTCGGGCGACGCGACGGAACTTGCCGTTACAAGTTCCGTTACAATCCCCGCCTGCCAGGCGTCGACGGCGTTCTACTACTCGGCGGTCCGAGACTCCGCGTACGACGAAGACGCCTACGTCGAATTGACGTTTGTCGCCGACGGGTTTGATCCGCAAAACGCGACGGTCAAAGTAGTCAATATCGACGTTCCGAAACTCTCGATCTTCGCGTCGAAATTGTCGGCGAACGAAGGCGAAGAGATCTCCCTGACGATTACGCGCAGTTACGTTACGGACAAGCCGATTACCGTTCGTCTCACCGCTTCGAGCTCTTCGCAACTCTCTTTCCCGGCGAGCGTTGTGATTCCCGCGAACGAGAGTTCCGCGATAATAGTCGCAACCGTCGTCGACGACGACCGACCCGAAAGCGATCAGGAGGTGACGATCACCGCGACAAGCCCGACGTTTACCGCCGCGTCGCGAACGATTGCCGTTTACGACGACGACGAGCCGACGATCTCGATTTCGCTCGACTCGGACGCGGTTCTCGAAGGCGTCGGAGGAAACGCGTTTGTCGGCGTCGTTACGCGCGCCGAGGCCGCCGAAAGCGCGCTGCGCGTCAGACTGAGCAGTTCCAACCCCGCGAAAATCGGCGTTCCCAGTGAAATTACGATCCCGGCGGGCAAAACGTCGGCGACCTTCTACGGCGCGTCGTACGACAACGGCGCCGTCGACGGCGAGGTCGTCGTAACGATTACGGCGACGGGCGTTTTGGAAAACTGCGACTGCTCCATGAGCTCCGATTCGACGGGAACCGCGTCGACCGAAATCACGGTTCTCGACGACGACGGCGCCGTCTTAACGGCGACGCTCAGCAAAGCGCTTCTGTCGCAGGGCGTCGCCGACGCCGCGACGCTTACCGTTTCGCGCAACACGGCGACCGACGAAGACCTGGTCGTGTCCCTTTCGTCGTCCGATCCGATCGTCGCGACGCCCGCGACGCTTGTCATACCCGCCGGAAGCGCGTCCGCGTCGACGACGATTTCCACGACGCTGGGCGACGATTCGGAGGCGGAAATCTGGGTTACGATCGCCGCAAGCGCGACCGGTTTTACGCGCGCGACGGCCAAAGCGCTCGTCTCCGAAGCGGCGCTGCCCGACTTGCGTCCGGCGAACGTCGAAGCGGTTCAAAGCGAAGACGATCTCAATTCGTTCACGGTTTCCTATTTGGTCGTCAACGAAGGCCGCGTCGAAACGTCGAGGTCGTGGAAAGAACAGGTTTGGATTTCGACGAAGCCGACGCTTGACGACGACGCGAAACTTGTCGCGACGTTCAATCGAACCGACGAGATCCCCGCCGACGAAGGAATCAACTCGGTTCTGCGATCCTTTGCGTGTTCTCCCGACGACGTCGGCGAATCCGTCTACTGGATCGTCGCCGTCGACGTCGACGACTCCGTCGTCGAGCTTGTCGAAACGAACAACGTCGCCGTCAGCGGCGAGCGGACGTACGCGCCCCCCTACGCGGCGGTCGTTCAGACGGACGTCGACAAAGCGGATCCGTCGACGCCGATTCCGTTTTACGGCTACGCTTACAACGTTGTCTCTGGCGAACGCGTCGGTGGCGTCGACGTTACGATCGATATTTCCAACGGCTCGTTTGTCCGAACGATTACCGTAACGACCGAAGCGGACGGGTCTTTTGAAACGACGTGGACGCCGTTGTCGAGCGAAGTCGGAAGTTATACGATCGGCGCGCGCCGGTCGGGAAACACGACCTCGCCCGTTCAGGATCGGTTCAGCTTGATGAGGCTGAGTCTGGACACGACGCGCGGAGCGTTCAATATCTCCGTCGGAGAGACGGTTACGGGCTCGTTCGTCGTCTACAACAAGACGTCCGAACCGATTACGAACCTTGGCGCGCGAGTCGAAGGACTTGCGGACAATATTCGGCTGGAAGTCAGACCGTCGTCGACGATCGTGCCCGTCGGCGGCTCGGCGACGATAACGCTTGCGGCGACGGCGCTTAACGCCGACGTCAAAGCGTCGACCGCGACGCTCTTTGTAACGAGCGCGGAAACGGGGGACGAAGAGATCGCGCTCGGCTTCAACGTCTATCCGTCTTACGCGGTTTTAACGACCGACAAGCCGGTTATTTCGACGACGATGATCGTCGGCGAACAAAAGATCGTCGAATTTGAGATATGCAACGAGAGCGGCGCTGATTCGGGTCCGATTACCGTCGACTTGCCCGCCGCTTTTGCGTCGTGGTTTACGTGCGTCAACGGAACGACGCTCGATTCGCTCGCGCCCGGCGAGGCGAGAAAAGTTCAGCTGCTTCTTAACCCGAGCGCCGACATGCCGTTGGAAATGTATCAGGGACGTTTTGTCCTTCAATACGGGAACACGGGGCTTGGAATCGACTTCCATTTCCGCGCCGCGACGGAGTTGTTCGCCGATCTCACCGTTAGAGCGACCGACGAATGGACGTATTACACCGAAGACGGCCCCGCGCTTGCCGGCGCGACGGTGCGCGTCGTCGACGCGCTCACGAAGCAGATCGTGTCGAACGGAACGACCGGCGCCGACGGAACCTGGACGGTCGCCGGACTTGCCGAGGGGTATTACGATATCTACGTCGCCGCCGACAAACACAATAATTACAACGCGACGATCTATCTTGACGAAAACCAGACGCACAACGCCTTCCTCCAAATGCAGACGGTGCGTTACGAATGGACCGTTACTCCGACGACGATCGAAGACGAGTACGACATAACCGTTGAAACGATTTTCGAAACGAACGTCCCAGCGCCGGTTTTGACCGTCAGCCCTGCGCTCGTTGATATAAGCGATATGGAAGTCGGCGAACGAAGACAGATCGATTTTACAATCGAGAATCACGGTTTGATCGCCGCTTACAATTTTGTACCTGGATTCATGGACGGCGATGTAATCGGCGATTTCGTGCTCTCGCCTCTCGTCGACCGTCTCGACGTTTTGGCAGCGCAATCAAGTTGCGTTGTGCCCGTAATTTTTGAAAGAATCGCCGACGAATCGACTCAAGGAGACGAAAGCGGAGCTTTGTTTGACGGTACGATTTCCGTTTCTGGAACCAAGAGTGACAAACTGGGAATCATTATGAACGCCGTCGCGTTCGATAATAGAACATATGCCGTTACTCAGGACGCCTTCAAAACGACAGGGAATAATAACGGCTACGAACTTCAACCCTTTGCGACGACTGGAAGTGGGGTCTGCCACGTCAACGTTCCGTTTCACGCAGAGTTTGAATGTGCGGGAAAACATTATGCCTCTGTCTCGTTCACGGTGATTCTCAATTTGGGATGTGACGTCTCGAGCGGATCAGGAGGAGAGTGGAATCCGCGGCGAAGATCTGGCGGTTCTTCGTCGTCAACAAACGGAACAACGTCCAAGGTGTCTTGTGATCCATGTCTTGTTGATTTATACCTTAACGTCCTTGATTGTTACGTCTTGCCCAATCTACCTTATTATATTGGTACAATTTACTCTCTCGGTCGTTGTGTGATCTCGGTTAATGACGCTCTTGAAAGCGGTAAACTTTTGTCCACAATCAAGGAAATTACGGGATGCACGCGCCGTGGTGGAACGCTCATATGCGTTTGGGACACAATAAGTATCGTCAATAGATGTTATAACTGGGGACTCCCCGGACCGGGCGCCGGCGGAGGAACCGAGGGATCTTCTTCATGGGCTGTTCTGGATGATTCGGACGATGGGCTCCCGTTGTCAACGGCTTCAAGCGATGAAATTAGCGGATCAAAACGTTATTTGAAGTCTTTGTTCACGCAATTGAATCAAGACGCCACGACCATTGAGGAGGCGTATCAATGGTTTGCTGATTTCTACGGCGATCAGGAGATGTTTAATGCCGACTGGCGCGGCAACTGGACGTTTTTTGACTGTTTCTCATCGGTCGTTGACGAAGACGGGCGCGTTTCCGATTCCAATCTTGATAGACTGCTCCTGGCGTCTTCGTTGTTCGAAGGAATTTCATCTAGTCAGATTACGACGTTTGTCGAACGCTGGAATCGAACGGTCGATTATTGGGAACGAGGGATAAATACGTCTTCCGACGTTCCTGACGGCGATAGTGTTGTCTTTATCGATAAGGAAGTTTTGAGGGAGCATCTGCTTGAAGCAATCCGTTTGGACAATGAGGCTATTGAGAACGGTTATGACGGAGTCTGGGGGGCTTTAATCTACACTCGTCAGGCAATTGTCGATTATCTTGCGTCTGTCGTCAACTCGAAGGGCGTTTGCGCTAACGTTAAGTTGGAACTTAAACAAAAAGCCGCATTGACCAGAGACGCTTTTGACGCGACTCTCGTTCTGGAAAACGCAACGCTCGACACGCTTCGAGACGCGTCGGTCGAAATGATCGTCTACGACCAATGGGGAAATAACGTAACCGACAAATTTGGAATACGCAATCCCCAACTAGAGAATTTTTATAACTCGGAAAATGGGAATCTTGGAGATATTGAGCCTGGAACGACCGGACGCGCCAACTGGATTTTCGTTCCGTCGACCGAATGCGCTAAAAACGGACCCGAAGAGTATAGCGTCGGCGGAATACTGCATTACACGATTGAAGGCCGCGAGGTCTCCGTTGTAATGGCGCCCGTGTCTATTACCGTCTATCCGCAACCGGAACTCGAGCTGAACTACTTCTGGCAACGCGACGTTATCGGCGACGATCCGTGGACGGACGAAGTCGAGGCGTCGGAGCCGTTTGAACTGGCGGTGATGGTTCAAAACAAGGGGGCGGGAGACGCGCGCGATCTTCGCATTGTCTCCGCGCAACCGAAAATCGTCGAGAACGAAAAAGGGCTCCTCGTCGACTTTACAATCGTCGGTTCGAAGCTTAATGGTCAGGATGCGTCGAACTCGCTGACCGTCGATTTCGGCATGATACCCGCCGGGGGCGTCGCCGTCGGACAGTGGTTCATGGAATCGACGCTTCAGGGACATTTTATCGACTACAACGCGACGTTCCAGCACGTTAACGGGTTTGACGATCTGCAGTTCTCGCTCATTAAGAACGTGTCGATTCACGAGTTGATTCATACGGTCAAAGACGATTCCTTCGACGCGTCCGACAATCTGCCCGACTTCCTTGTCAACGACGTCGCTACGGTCGTCGACGTCTACGACCTGCCCGACACGCTCTATCTGTCGAGCGGAGAAGTCGAATCGGTCGCTACGACGACTAATTACTCGATCTCCGGCGCGCTTGGCAGGGACGTTTTGACCGTCGATCTGACGGTTGCCGCCGCGGACGCGGGCTGGAATTACGTCTGGGTTCGCGACCAGGACCCCGGCGCTGACGATTACGAGCTCTATCGCGTCGTTCGTTCCGACGGCAAAGAGCTTGACGAAGCGAATTTCTGGCAGACTCACAGAACGTTTATCGACGGCGTCGACGTCAAGAACGAGAACACGCTCCACATGCTCGACAAGTTCGATTCGGCGTCCGATTCCTATACGTACCGCCTCTATTACCGACCGGCCGATCAGGTCGGTCCGACGATCGAGCGTCTCGAAGAGTTGCCGTCGTCTATTCGAGTCACGCCGCTCGAAAGCGTCGACGTCGAATTTGACGAACCGATCGACGCGTCGACCTTTACGACGTCGAATTTGACGCTCACGCGCAACGGCGGTCAAAATCTGATCGATAGTTTCGTTACGATTCAACAGATTTCCGACAAGGTCTATCGCATAACGGGTCTTTCGTCCGCGACCGGTTCCGACGGCGCGTACGCGTTGAGCGTCTCGACGCTCGGCGTAACCGACGTCTGGGGCAACGTCGCCGAAACGAGCGAGTCGGTTCTCGAATGGACGAACGCGGCGGAATCGCCGACCGTCGTCGCAATCGATCAACCGGCGGCTTACGGACAAAACGCCGTCGATTCCCTGACGATCGTCTTCTCGCTTCCGGTCGACGCGGCGACGTTCGATCTCTCCGACCTGACGTTGACGCGCGATTCCGGCGGCAATCTTTTGACCGCCGGTTCGGGCGCGAAGCTGACCGCGAGGAGCGCGACCGAATGGGTTCTTTCCGGTCTGACGGCGCTTACGGGCGCGGACGGCGAGTACGAGTTCCGCGTCAAAGCGACGGGCGTTCGCGGAACGAACAACATGCGCGGCGTCGGCGTCGGAACCGTTTCCTGGATTAAAGATACGGTCGGACCGTCGAACGCCGCGTGGTCCGGAGTCGATCGCGACGTCGTCAACGTAGGATACGACGCGCTCTATCTGGGATTCGACGAACCAATCGACTTCAACACGCTCTCGCGCGACGATTTGACGCTCACGCGCAACGGCGAGGTCGTTTCGCTCGACGAACGCCTGGTTATGGGCGTCATGCCCGAGTCGCTTAAGACGACCGATTACGTTGAAGAATGGAAACTCGTCGGACTGCGCAATTTCGCGTCGGAAGACGGCGATTACGTCATGACCGTCGATCTGGCGAACGTCGCGGATCTTGCGGGCAACTGGGGCTCCGGAACCTTCTCCGTCGCGTGGAAAGTCGACGCAAGCGCTCCGACGATCGAGTTTACGCAACGGAAACTACTCTCCAATTCCGAAATCGAGCTAATTGGCCTGGCGTCCAAAGAGAACGTCGACGTCGTCGTTTACGACTCGGATTCGAACGTTCTCTTCTCGAGCTTTTATTCCGAACGCGACGTTGAGATACGTTTCGCGATTTCTCAGGAAGGAGCTCACGAGCTGCGCGTCCGCGTTTCCGACGCTGCGGGAGCATGGACCGAAACGACGCTTAACGCGCGAATCGACCGCACGTCTCCGTACGTTGAGGCGGTTTCCGTCGTCGACGACGTTTTGAACGTTCAATTTTCCGAAGCGACTAATATCGGCGCGTTCGTCGAGTCGCGCGAGATCGGTCTGGTCGTCTCCGTCGTCGACGAGACGACCGGAAGAGTTCTGGACCTGCCCTTCGCCGCGTTTGATTACGACGCCGCGACGAAAACGCTGGGGATCGCTCTTGATTCGGTCGACGTCGGCGCGCGCGACGTCGTTCCGCTGACTCTCAAAATCGACGGTTCGCGCGTTAGCGACGCAGCGGGCAATATGCTGCTCGGCAGCGCCGCGACAAGCGGAACGACGACGCGCTTTACGTATAATCGCGTCGTCGCGACCGCCGACGCGTATTCCGTTCCGTCGCTCGCTTACTGGAACGCCGACGGCGTTCTCGACTTGATCGTCGGCGAAAAATCAGCCGACGGCGCAGGGCGCGTCAAGGTGTTCCTCAACAGAGGAAGCGACGCCAATCCCAATTACGCCGACGCGTTTTACGCGACGTATCGCGACGCCGACGGGGAAATCGTCGAACTGACCGTTCCGGCGCAGGGATGTCAGGGCGCCGCGCCGCGCGCGGTCGACGTCGACGGCGACGGAGCGCTCGATTTGTTCGTCGGTCTTTCCGACGGAACGATATTGTTCTATCGCGGCGAAGGAACCGGCTTGAACTGGACGCTGACGGCGCCCGAGTTTGTCTCCTACGGCCCTGTCGGCGCGAAATCGCAACTGAGCGTCGGAAGCCGCGCCGTCTTTGAAGTTTGCGATTGGAACAACGACGGGCGACACGACCTGCTTGTCGGTTCGTCGTCGGGCAAAATCTACCTGCTTGTCGACTCGGCGACGTACGGACTTTTCGATTTCCAAAACATGACGGCGCTGACGAACGTCGACGGAACCGGCGAACTTGTTCTGAGTTCAGGTCGAACCGCGCCGACGCTCGCGGACGTCGACGGGGACGGACTCTTCGATATTGTCACAGGAGACAATGTCGGCGCGTTTTACGTTTACCGAAACGTCGGGACGCGAACTAATCCGAAATTCGGTTCTGAAGAACGCCTGGTTGGATTGGAAGGCGAATTGTCGCTTCCGAACAACGCCAAGCGCTCGAGACCTTTCGCCTGCGATTACGACGGAAACGGCGTAGCCGATTTGCTTGTCGGCGCTTCGGACGGAAACGTCTACCTCTATCGCGGCGTGAAATCTGCGTCGCTCAACGCCGACGGCGAGCCGGGCGGCGAGTTCTTCTGTTCCGTCGATTGG
>JAFZNK010000171.1 GCA_017550965.1 Thermoguttaceae bacterium | reverse complement strand
TGACGAACTTGAATCGTGGGCGCTCGAACAAGGCGCTTCTTACGCCGTCGGAACCGTCTCCCCCGACAATATTCCCAGCGTGAAGAGTTTCCTGCGTTGCGGCTATCAGGAAGCGGAGCGTTTTCAACACGAACCGACCGGGTACGAACGAATTAGAATGATTAAAAAATTCGTCGATCCGACATAAACATGAGATTTCCGAAACGCCGTCTCGGAAATTGACAAATCGGCAAAAAACTTGACAAATTGTTCTCTCTTGAATCCAAACGCTCGACGCGGCGATATTCGTTCGCTATAATAAAAGCGTCAAAATCGGCGCCGTCCGCCGTTTCCTTAAACCGACCTATTAATTTGAGAATTACCCATGAGCGCAAAAAAAGATTTTACCGTCGGACTCTACGGTATCGGACTCGACACCTACTGGCCCCAATTTGACGGTTTGTACGACCGTCTGGTCGGCTATCAAAAGCAGGTCGCGCAAAAACTTCGCAATCTCGGCGCGAACGTAATCGACGCGGGGCTGATCGACGATCCGCAAAAGGCGAACGGCGCGGCGGAAGCGTTTCAGCGCGAAGACGTCGAGCTCGTCTTTTTGTACGTCTCCACCTACGCGCTCTCGTCGACCGTGTTGCCCGTCGTGCGCAAATTGAAAAAGCCGGTCGTCGTCCTCAACTTGCAGCCGACGTCCAAAATCGACTACGCGACGTTCAACGCGCTCGGCGACCGCACTAAAATGACCGGGGAATGGCTCGCCAACTGCCAGGCGTGCAGCGTTCCGGAAATCGCCAACGCGTTTCTGCGCGCGGGCGTCAAGTTCCGTCAAATCACCGGCGTGCTCAACGACGATCCGTTCGTCGACGCCGCGCTCTCCGACTGGCTCGACGCCGCGCGCGTCGCGTCCGTCATGAAGACCAGCCGCGTCGGACTCGTCGGTCATTATTACAACGGCATGCTCGACGTCTATTCGGATCTCACGCGTCTGCAAGCGCAAATCGGGCCGCACTTTGAGATTCGCGAATTCGGCGAAATTCTCGCGTTGCGCGATCAGGTTTCGGAGCCGGAAATCGACGATCGCGTCGCGCTGATTCGCGAACAGTTCGACGTGCAGCCCGACTGTCTGGAATCGGAGCTGCGCCGCGCCGCCAAGACGTCCGTCGCGCTCGACAAGTTCGTCGCGGAACACGACCTGGACGCGATGGCGTACTTCTACAACGGGCACGGCGACGAACGCTATTCGGACCTCATCGCGTCGGTCATCGTCGGCAATTCGATTTTGACGTCGCGCAACGTCCCGGTCGCGGGCGAATACGAAGTGAAAAACTGTCTGGCCATGAAGATCATGGACACGTTCGGCGTCGGGGGCGCGTTCTCCGAATTCTACGCGCTCGACTTCGACGACGATATCGTTCTGCTCGGACACGACGGCCCGTGCCATCCAAAGATCGCTCAGGGCAAGACGAAAATCAAGCCGCTGTACGTCTATCACGGCAAGGTCGGTCAGGGACTTAGCGTCGAAACGTCCGTTCAATACGGCCCCGCGACGCTTCTGTCGGTAATCGACTCCCCCGACGGCAACGCGAAATTCCTCGTCGCCGAGGGCGTCTCCGAACCCGGCCCGATCCTCGAAATCGGCAATACGAACAGCCGCTACCGCTTCTCCTGCGGAGCGCGCGAATTTGTCGACGCGTGGTCGCGGCGCGGCCCGTCGCACCACTGCGCGATCGGCGTCGGACATATCGCGAAGAAACTCGAAATACTCGCGAGCATACTCGGAATCGAATTTATCAAGGTCTGCTGAAACAACTAAGGAAAGATTGAACTATGAAAAAAGCGTCCTTTTTCTTCAAACTCGCGCTTGTCGCCGCGCTCTCGGCGTTCGCCGTCGGCTCTTTTGCGGAAGAGCCGTTTTCGGCAGACTTTACGCAACACGTCGGCGCTATTAAGAAACTCAACGGTGCCAACCTCTGGGGGCGCTTCTCCGGTTCGAGAAACAGGAACACGCAAGACGACGCCGTCGCCTGCCGCATGTCCACGATGCGTCTGCACGACGCGCCGCTCGACAACCCCGGCATGAGAATCGTCGACGTCCAGCATGTCTTCGGCAATTTCGACGCCGATCCTAAAGACCCGAAAAACTACTACTTCGATCAGACGGACGACTATATCAAGAGAATCGTCGACGCGGGCGTCGTTCCGATCTACCGACTCGGAACGAGCATCGAACATTCCGAGATCAATTATTACGCGAAGAAGCCGAAGGATCCGAACCAATTCGCGGAAATATGCGCCGGAATCGTCCGCCATTATAACAAAGGCTGGGCGGACGGGTTCGAGTGGAATATTCCCTACTGGGAAATCTGGAACGAACCGGATCTCATTCCGCAAATGTGGGACGACAGAGACTGGAATTCCTACTGCCAATTCTACGTCGTCGTCGCCAAACGCCTGCGCGCCGAGTTCCCCGATATTAAAATCGGCGGCCCCGCGCTCACCGGCGCGAATCTCGACTATATCAGGCGTCTCGCCGACCTGTGCAAAAAGGAAAACGCGCCGCTGGATTTCGTCTCGTGGCACTGCTATCCTCAACAGCCGAGCCAACTTCTCGATCCGCCGGCAAAAGTCAGGGCGGTTCTCGACGAAGCGGGTTTCCCCGACGCCGAGCTGCATCTCAACGAATGGCACTATTTGCCCTGCAATTGGGAAGGAATCCAAAGCGGGATCGACAAAAATATCTATTGGCAGGAAGCGCCCGAGGGATTGCACGGCTACGTCTCGGCGGCGTTTAACGATTTCGTCATGACGCGCTGGCAGGACACGCCCCTGACCATGTCGAACTACTACTGCTACTCGTCCAACTACTGGGGCGTTTTCGACTTCTACGGCAGACGGCGCGTAACTTATTATTCGCTCCTGCTTTTCGGCGAGCTTGTTTCGGAATCGCCGCAACGCGTTAAGACGGTCGACGGAAACGGCTCCGTCGCGCTGCTGGGGGGAGTCGACGACGAAGGCGCGAATCCGCGTCTGCTCGTTTCGATTTTCCAGCGCGAAGAACAGACGCCGATTGAGATCGCGCTAAAAGGAGTCCCCGCGAGCGGTTCGGTCAAGGTCGCGGTCATCGACGCCGACGGCTTCAAAGAAACGCAAATCGATTATTCGGACGGAGTCTTAAAACTCGATTCCAAAGATTCCGGCGTCTATCTGGTTCGATTCTAACCGTCGACGAAAGGTTTGTTCATGAAAGCGAAACGACTGCTTTATTTATGTTGCGTCACGACGCTCGTCGCGGCCGCCGCGGCGACGGCTTATTCGCAAGAGTTTTCCGTCGACTTCTCGCAGCCGACGGGCGAAATTCGCCCCCTCAACGGCGTCAATCTCTGGGCGCCCCTGTCGTGCGAAACGCTTGAAAGTCATCAGGCGGACGCGGAAGAATGCTTTTTCTCAACGGTTCGTCTGCACGACGTTCCGTGGGACAACAACGGTCTGCGGCTCGTCGACGTCCATCAGATTTTCGGCAATTTGGACGCCGACCCCGGCGATCCGAAAAACTACTATTTCGAGCCGACCGACGACTATATCGCCAACATTCTCAAAGGGGGCGCGACGCCGATCTATCGGCTTGGCACGAGCATCGAACATTCCGAGATCAATTATTACGCGAAGAAGCCGAAGGATCCGAACCAATTCGCCGATATTTGCGCCGGGATCGTTCGCCACTACAACGCCGGCTGGGCGAACGGGTTCGAATGGAACCTGCCCTACTGGGAAATCTGGAACGAACCGGATCTCGTGCCGCAAATGTGGGACGACCGCGACTGGAACTCGTACTGTCGGTTCTACGTCGTCGTCGCCAAACGGCTCCGCAAAGAGTTCCCCAATATTAAAATCGGCGGCCCCGCGCTCACTCACGCGGGCTACGACATGATTAAACAGCTCGCCGACCTTTGCAAACAGGAAGGCGCGCCTCTGGATTTCGTCTCGTGGCACTGCTACGCGCGAACCCCGGAAGAACTGCTCGGCCCGCCCGCGAAGATGCGCGAAGTCCTCGACGCGGCGGGGTTCCCCGACGCCGAGCTCCATCTCAACGAATGGCATTATTTCCCCTGCACATGGCAGGAAATTCAACATTCGATCGAGAGCAAGGTCGCGTGGTACGCGCGCCCGGACGGCACGCACGGCTACGTCTCCGCCGCCTTCAACGACTTTGTCCTGACGCGTTGGCAGGACACGCCGCTGACCATGTCGAACTACTATTCGTTCACCTTCAAAGATTGGGGAACGCTCGACGCGGACGGACTCAAACGCCCGACGTACTACTCGCTTAAACTCTTCGGCGAGCTCGTTCACAATTCGCCAAAACGCGTCCAAACGTCCGACGGCGGCGGTTCCGTCGCGCTTCTTGGCGGAGTCGACGCCGACGGCGCCAATAAGCGTCTGCTCGTCTCCGTCTTCAAACGCGAAGAAACGACGCCCTTGCCGATAACGTTAAAAGGCGTTCCCGAAAAAGGTTCGGTTAGCGTCGCCGTTATTGGAAAAGACGGTTTTCAGGAAACTCAACTCGACTACGCCGACGGGGTCTTAAAACTCGATTCCGCAGACTCCGGCGTCTATCGTGTTCGATTCTAACTTATTACGAGGTTAATGATGACAATTCACAAACTGTTCAATATCGCGTTCGCGGCGGCGCTTGGCGTCGTATTGAGCGCAAACTCGCTCGCGCAAGACGCGCCGATCGTCAAACCCGCGGAAAATTTCGCGTCCAACGTCAAATACTCCGTCGATTTTACGAAAAAGACCGGAGAAATTCGCCCGATCAACGGGATCAATCTCTGGACGAAGCTCTCCTACGAAACCCTTGAAAACCGTCAGGACGTCGCGGAAGCGTGTCATTTCTCGACCGTTCGTCTGCACGACGCCCCGTGGGACAACAACGGACTGCGGCTCGTCGACGTCCACCAGATTTTTGGCAATTTGAAAGCGGACGCTGACGACCCGGACAATTACTACTTCGAGCCGACCGACGACTATATCGCCAACATCCGCAAGGGAGGCGCCGTTCCTGTCTATCGACTCGGGACGAGCATCGAACATACAGCGCGAAAATACTTTGCGAAGAAACCGGAGGATATGGAGCATTACGCCGATATTTGCGCCGGGATCGTCCGTCACTACAACGCCGGCTGGGCGAACGGATTCGAATGGGACCTGCCCTACTGGGAAATCTGGAACGAACCGAACATCATTCCTCAGATGTGGGACGACACGGACTGGAGCGCTTACTGCCAGTTCTATGTAATCGTCGCTAAACGACTTCGCAAAGAGTTCCCGAACATTAAAATCGGCGGCCCCGGTCTTGCCGGCAACGACTACAACCTGATCAAACAACTCGCCGATCTGTGCAAAAAAGAGGGCGCGCCTCTGGATTTCGTCTCGTGGCACTACTACGCGAACGACCCGAGTCAACTTCTTGATCCGCCCGCGAAAATGCGCGAACTTCTCGACGAAGCGGGATTCCCCGACGCCGAGCTTCACATTAACGAATGGCACTACTTCCCGACGCGATGGGACGTCGTTCACGGCACGAACGGCGGAGACGCCGCCAAACGCGAACTCGGAACCTCTCCGACCGGCTTGCACGGCGCGGAATCCGCCGCGTTCGTCGACCTTATTCTGACGCGCTGGCTCGACACGCCGCTGACCATGTCCAACTACTACGCGTTCGGTCTCGAAACGTGGGGATTAATCGACGTTTACGGCAAGCTGCGTCCCGTCTACTACGCGCACAAGTTCTTTGGCGAGTTGCGATTCGAAGCGCCGATCCGCGTCGAAACCAAAGATCCCGGCGAGTGGGTTTCCGTACTCGGTTCGACGAACGAATCGGGCGACGCCAAACGACTGCTCGTCGCCGTTTATAAACAGGAAGACGCGCAAACGATCGAAATCGCGCTCAACGGCGTTCCCGCCGAGGGAGAAGTTCAGGTCGATTACGTCGACTACGATCACGAGATCGCGTCGGAAACGGTTCGTTATTCGGACGGCGTTTTGAAATTGAACGCGCAAAAATCGGCGACGTTCTTCGTCCGATTTTGACATGAAACAACGACAACGTTTATTATCCAAGCTGATAAGATGAAACTATCAAGACTATTAATAGCGGCGATTTTTATCGTCGGAACCGCGTTTGCCGGCTCGTCTTACGCGCAAACAGACTCCAAAGCGAGCGACGTCGATTCTTTGGTCAAATTGTCCAAAGGTTTTTCCAGGATGCTCGGCTCGCCCAAGTCGAAGACCAAAGACGCCGGAGACGCGGACGTTCAAGTCCCCGCGCCGAGAGATTTCAGGGCGCGTCTTCCCTTCCCGAGGAACTGCGGCGCGTTTCTGCGCGTTTCTTCGCTCGGCAAACTCGACCAAAGCGTCGGCAGATTCTTCAAAGGAACGAGCGACGCGGAATTCAGCGTTCTCGCGACGCTTCGCCTGACCGACTACCGCAAAGTGATCGGCGCGATCGATCCGAACGCGGAACTGGCGATCATGGGCTTTTGCGAGTCCGCGCCCCCGAGATTCGCCGTCGTCCTGCCCGTGCGCGAGAATAAGTTCGCGACGTTTGTCGAAGCGCTCGCGCAGACGGTTCCCGAAAAAGACCGCAGCTTTTCGATCGGCTCCGACGGCAGGACCGCGAACTTCTCGTTAAGTCTTCCCGACCCGATAGTGATCGTCGCCCGACAAGTCAATCCCGGCTACGTCGCGCTCGTTCAGGCGAAAGACGCGATTCTCCTGGACGAATTCGAACCGAACAGACTCGTCTCGCCAAACGACGAGCCTCCGCCAAGCCTTATTGATCCGACGATTACGTTCGAATCGACCGTCGTCGGCCTGGAACAGCTCACGCGCGAGGACCGCCCGTTCTGGATCGAAACGACGCAGTTTCTCGAAGGAATCGAAGACAAACTCGCGAATATGCAAGTCGCCGCGAATATCGCGGAGATTCGCGAGCATATCCGTCAGAATTTAGGGCACGTTCGCATCGACGTTTCCGCCGATAATTTCGGCGTTTACGTGTCCACGCAGACGTTTCCGCGTCCGAATTCCCAGGGCGAGAAAATTCATCGTTCCTATCGCAATCTCACGATGTTAAACGCCGACGCCGACCGATTTTTCACCGTGCTGCCCGACGTCGAAGCGCCGATTTCCGGCCATGCGGAAATCCCCGCCGAATTGGCCAAAGCGCTTCCCAAGCCGTTTAACCGCCTGCAATTTGTCGAATACTCGCTCAATTTGCCGGAAGAAAAGGGACTGCCGGCGGAATCCTGGCAGTTCTATCTGGAAGTCGACGACGCCGACGAATTCGTCAAAGAAATGATCATTCCCAAAGCGCGGGAGATCGGAAGTTACGTCGGTTCCAAGCAAGTGGAAGACATTGGCGCGCAACTCTTTGGCGCGATTGCCGAACGTCGGCTCGACCGCCAGCAGAATCGCAGGCGTCCGCCCAGAAACTACGCGGATCCCGAAGCGGCTGCGCAACGGGGCGCGACGCTCGGCAATTTGCTCGGCGGAGCGCTTGGCTCGAGCGCAGGCGAACAGGCGGCGATGAAGCCGTATAAATTCGACAATTTCACAATGTACGTCTCCGACCTGGAAACGTACTCGCGGCAAAAGAGCCTGATGAAAGCCGAAGCGGAAGGAACGGCGCCCAAAGACGGCCCGTCCCTGCTCTTCGATCGCGACCGTCCCCTTCTGTCCGCGCTCGACGTGCTCATGGCGAACGTGCAAAACGGAGACGCGCTTCAAAGCGCGCTCCTCAGCTCGGCGAACGCCAAAGCCGAACAAGTCGACGATTCGCCGCTGTTCGCGCGCGTGAGCACGATCGTCGTGCTGGATAAAAAGCACGTGTTGATCGGTCTTGGCGACGAAACGCTCCTGCATTACGCCGTCAACAACTGGAAATCGCTTTCTAACGAGAAGATTCGGTATCTTGCGCTTCGTCGCGATCGCGACTCGCTCGTCGCGCTCAACAACCTGATCAGGCGCATCCCGAACCTTCCGCAAACGTATCTCACCTCGGCGATTCGACTTGATTTGGCGAGCGGCCAGGCGTACTATAATTGGATCGCCGGTCCCTACCTGAAAAACGCGCCCCAATGGACGGGCGCCGAATTGCCGGGCGACATGCCCAAGCCGCTCGTCGTTTCCTCGATCGGACCGGTCGACGAATGCACGAGAGTCGTGGCGCCCTATCAGACGATTTCCGGCGTTTTCACAACGTTCTCCGGAGGAAAGACGCCGCTGCAGCTCATATTGCAGTCGACAGCCAATTCCTCCGACGATTCGGACGAAGACGAAAGCGAAGATTTAGACGACGTTTTTAACTAACGTTCCTTTCGACGGAATTTAAGACTGTCCTCGTAAAACGTTTTGTTTTACGGGGACGTTTTTTAACGCTCTTTTACGATAACTCTGAATTATGAAACATATAACGCTTATTCTCGTCGCTTTTGCGGCGATCGTCGCGACGGCAAACGCCGCGGCCCTTGCGCAGGATCCGCAATTCAATTCCGACTGGTCCGTCAAGGGCAAGCGCGTCGTCAATATCAACTCGGTGATTCGCGTCAATCAAATTGAGGCGGCGCGCAATCTTAACGTCGGAAACGACGAAGCGGATCTGCACACCGTCGAGGCGGCGGAACTTTTTAGAAAGGCCGTTTCCGACGCGATTCCGGAAGCGAAAGTAACCTGGGCGTTCTCGTGGCTCGCGCTTCAGGACGAGCGCCCCAACTACGTCGCGCTGCGTAAGAAAATCGTCGAGTTTCACCGCCAATACGGCGACGAAATCACGTTCATTCCCGGCGCGTATTTCGCCCCTATGTACAATTCCCGCGCGCAAGTCAATCAGGATATTCACGACGCGCTCAAACTCATTGAAGACATGGTCGGCGACGGGTACCGTCCGCACGGAATCGTCGCGGGCTTTTTAGCGGCGGACAATTTGCGCTATCTTGCCGAAGAAGAAGGAATTCACGTCGCGCAGGGCACGATTTGGAGCCAGTACGGAATCGACAACGGCGACGGCGACGGATCCCTGTGCTATCCGTACTATCCGAGTCTCGAACACGCGTGCAAAGCCGCGCAGGGCCCCGACGACTTCGTCGACTGCGTCAATCTCGACGGCTGGACGTGCGACTTCCTGTGCGCGAGACGGTTCGGATTTGAAGACGGCGCCAACAGTCGACTTGGCGTCGGTCCAATCGAGGCGTACAACAACCTCGGCAAAGAAAACGGGCTCAAAGAGGCCATGGCGGTTACGCGCTCGCACTTCGGCGAGAATTTCGATCGCAACGGGTTCGGCTGGGTCGTCGTGTGCTGGGAGCTGTCCCTGACCGGCGCGCTAAAGCCGTACGTTACCGGATGTCTGACCGATTGGCTCAAGCAAATTCGCGAAGAATATCCCGACGCGATTGTTCCGCTCATGAGCGAATTTGGCGAAGCGTGGCGCAAAGAGAATCCGAACAACGACGCGTTGAACTACAAGTTCGTTCAGCGCGGAACCGGCGTCGACGGCGCGCATTCGGAACCGAATCTGGAGCTTCAATGGTTTATGAATCAAAAGTTCAGGCTTGCGACGCTGCGCGACTGGACCAAAGACGAAGAACCTAAGATTATCGATTTCACCAGATACGACTTGCCCGCCAGGGAGCCGGAGGACGCCAAGCCCGACGCGCCAAGCAGGAACTGGAGCCTGATCAATCGGATCAATATGAAACACAGACGTCCCGAAGACGCCCCGATCCCCGTCTCCGAATTGACCGACGAAGAAAAAGCGCTCGTCAAAGAAAAAGCGCCCGAATTGTTCTGAACGGCGGCGACGGTTCGCGCCGCGACGTCACGCCCGCGCCGCGATCGTCGCGTCCAAATACCGCTGCAGTTCTTCCAGACGTTCCGGCTTAAGCGCCGGAACGTCCTTGAGCGGATTCTCGATCTTCAAATTCTCGTACTTAAAGAACCCCATCGTGTGGAATCCAAGCAATTCGTACTTCTCAAACCGCCAATCGCCGACAAGCTCGGCATAACGCTCCATATCCGCTTCCGAGTCGTTAATTCCCGGAACGACGACGGTGCGCAGCCATAGCCGCTTGTTCTTTTCGGAACAGTAGCGACCGACGGCGACGAACCGCCCGAACTCTCCGCCCGTATATTTCCGATAACTCTCGGGCTCGTAGAACTTCACGTCCAAAATAACCATGTCGGCGCCGTCGAGCGCTTTTTTGACGTCGTCGGTCAGAGGAACGCTTCCGGACGTGTCCAGACAATACCCGACGCCCTCGCGCGCTAACATCGGCGCGATCTCGTTGATAAACGGCGCGTTAAGAAGCGGCTCGCCTCCGGAAAACGTAACGCCCCCGCCGCGCCTGAAATACGGCTTGAACCGCCTGGCTTTTTTAAAGACTTCTTCGGCCGTCATATCGTTCGACGACCTGTGCCACGCGTCGGGGTTGTGGCAATACGCGCAGCGCAACGGACAGCCGGTAAAGAAGATATCGTAGCGGATTCCCTCGCCGTCGAGCGCGGCCAAAGACTCAAAAGAATGGATATTCGCCGTTTCCATACGCGTCCCCTTTTCGCTAAAGAAAAGGGCGCCGCTCCTGAGAACGACGCCCGCGTTAAATCGATCGCCCAATCGCTCACATGCTCTTGTGGAACGTTCGCGCGATCACTTCTTCCTGCTTGTCGCGCGTCAACTTATTGAAATTGACGGCGTAGCCGGAAACGCGAATCGTCAGAGACGGATAGAGCGTCGGATCGTTCATCGCGGCGACGAGTTTTTCGCGATTCAGAACGTTGACGTTGAGGTGGTGCGCGTCCTGTTGGAAATATCCGTCGAGCATCGTCACGAGATTGTCGACGCGATTGCGTTCGTCTTTCCCCAGCGCTTCGGGCGTGATCGAGAACGTGTTGGAGATTCCGTCCTGGCAGCACGCGTAATTCAATTTCGCGACGGAATTTAACGACGCGAGCGCGCCTTCGCAGTCGCGGCCGTGCATCGGGTTGGCGCCCGGCGCGAACGGTTCGCCCGCTTTGCGGCCGTCGGGCGTGGAGCCGGTCTTGCGGCCGTACATGACGTTCGAGGTGATCGTCAAAATCGAAAGCGTGTGTTTGGCGCCGCGATAGGCGGGCGTTTTGCACAGTTCTTTGTAGAAGAACTCGATCAGATCTTTGCCGATGAGGTCGACGCGATCGTCGTCGTTTCCGTATTTCGGGAACTTGCCGGAAACTTCAAAGTCGGAAATGATCCCGCGTTCGTCTTTGACAGGCTTGACCTTGGCGTATTTGATCGCCGAGAGGGAGTCGACCGCGACGGAGAACCCGGAAACGCCAAACGCCATGAGCCGTTCGACGTCGACGTCGTGCAGCGACATCATCAGGCGCTCGTACGCGTATTTGTCGTGCATGTAGTGAATGATGTTCATCGTATTGACGTACAAGCGCGCCATCCAGCGCAGGTATTCCTTATACGCCGCGTACACTTTGTCGAAGTCGAGAACTTCTTCGTCGAAGACCGGGCCCTCGGGCGCGATTTGCTCTCCTTCTTTTTCGTCTTTGCCGCCGTTGAGCGCCATGAGCAGGACTTTCGCAAGGTTGCACCGCGCGCCGAAGAACTGCATCTGCTTGCCCGTCTTCATCGCGGAGACGCAACACGCGATCGAATAGTCGTCGCCGTACATACGGCGCATGACGTCGTCGTTTTCGTACTGAATCGAATCGGTGTCGATACTGACTTTGGCGCAGAAATCCTTGAACGCCTGCGGAAGATGTTCCGACCATAACACGGTGATGTTCGGCTCGGCGGAAGAACCGAGATTGTAAAGCGTCTGCAACACGCGGTAGCTCGTCTTGGAGACCATATGCTTGCCTTCGCCGCTCACGCCCGCGAGGGAGAGAGTAACCCAGACGGGGTCGCCCGCGAACAGGTCGTTATATTCGGGCGTTCTCAAATGGCGAACGAGACGAAGTTTAATCACCAGGTCGTCGATCAGTTCCTGAGCCTGCGACTCGGTCAGCGTTCCTTCCCGGAGATCGCGCTCGATATAGCAGTCGATGAATTCGGCGATACGTCCGATCGAATTGGCCGCGCCGTTTTGTTCCTTGACCGCGCCGAGGTATCCGAAATAGAGCCATTGAATCGCTTCAAACGCGTTCTTTGCGGGCTTGGAAATATCGTATCCGTAAGAAAGCGCGAGCGTCTTGAGCTGAACCATGAATTCGAGCTGCTTCGCGACGTCTTCGAGAAGATGGACCGTCTCTTCGTCAAGATAATCTTTTTCGCCGAGCTTCGCTTTGTCGAGCTTTCTCTGTTCGATAAGGTAATCCATGCCGTACAGGGCGATACGGCGGTAGTCGCCGACGATGCGGCCGCGCGCGTAAGCGTCGGGAAGACCCGTCAATATGCCCGCGTGACGCGCTTTTTTCATCGTGTCGTTATACGCGCGGAAAACGCCCGTGTTGTGGGTCGTGCGGTAGGTGAATTCCTGCTTGATTTTGTCGGAAATCTCGTATCCGTAAGCGTTGCACGCCTGAATCGCGTTGCGGATCCCGGCGAAAGGCGAAACGCCGCGTTTGAGAGGAGCGTCCGTCTGAAGCCCGACGATAATATCGGTTTCTTTGTCGACGACGTAGCCCGGCTCGTGCGAAAGGATCGTCAAAACGCGAGTCGTGTCGACGTCGAGAACGCCTCCTTTTTCGCTTTCGGCGATCAGAAGTTCCTTAACGCGCTTCATTTCGCGGTCGGTTCGGTCGGTCGGACCGGCGAGAAAAGAGCCGTCGCCGTTATATTGCGTATAGTTCGTCTTAATGAAGTTCGAGACGTTGATCCCGTCCTGCCATACGCCTTCGTTAAATCCTCTCCAGGCGATTTCGTCTTTCATAGTAACGTCCTTCTTTGATTAGAACCTGTCGCGTTAAGAATTCTTCTTGCCTTTTGCGCACTGACCGCAGGAAGCGCAGTCGCGCTGTCCGCAACGTCCGCAACATTCGGAATGATATTGGCAAAGCTCGACGCCCCCCGCGCGAAAGCTGATCTCTTTGCCGGAAACGACCGCGTCGGCGATTTTTTCCCGTGCGCTCTTGTAAATGGAAGCCACCGTCGACCGCGCGACTTTCATCTGATTGGCGCACTCTTCCTGGCTGAGCTTGAGCGCGTCGATAAGCCGAAACGCTTCGTATTCGTCAAACGACAATTCGACGGAACCGACGCAATCGCCGTAGGGCCGGAACCCTAAAACGCGCGGAACCTCGCATAATCGCCTGCTCTTTCGGGGTCGGGCCATTTCATCCTCCGAACGGTTGTTTCCTTAAAACGACGCCATAATAACACGTTTCTGACATATGTCAATAACTCTTCCAAAAAATATTTCCTCATTTTAAACGGCGTCGCCTGCGACGCGACGTCCAAACGCAAAAGTGGAGCCGCAGGCAGAAGCGCGCTTTTTGGAACCGCCTCCCGTTGGTCGGCTTTGTCGCGCGTATGCCGCATGCCGCGTAGATTGACGTATATCCGTCGACGCGGGCGTTCGAAAACCGACTGCGCGTTATTCACAGACGCGCCGACTCAACGTTAAAATCACGCCGCCGCAAAGCGGAAAACAGTCTTAAACTCGGACCGTCCTTTTTGAATCGTTTTGTCTACGCAAAACGTTGACGCCGCGTGTAAATTATCGACAATGTCATAATGGAAGCGGCGGCGTCCTTTATTGAAAAAGCGGAAGACGCCGTTTCTGAATACTTAAAGCGACGCTTATGACGTCGAAATACGCTGAAACATATTTCCCTGCTAATTGATAGGCGACCGTTCGGCCGAAAAAAGAAGACGGCGGCGCCCCAAGGAGGTTCTCCAATGAAACGCGCGGCGATTCTGTGTTTGTCGTTCATTGTCGTCGTTCCGGCCCTCGTTTTCTCACAACAGGAATCAACGACGGAAAGCGTTTGTTCAACTGAGACGGAAGGCGATTCGATCTTTGAAAAATATCTCGAAGAGTCGCGAAAAATAAGCGAAGAGTTTACACCTCTTTATAATCGTTTAAAGGAAGAAGCCTTTATAAACGTCGACAATCTGAAAATAGTCGATTGGGAGCGATGGGATCAGGACTACTATTTTCCTCTTTTTAAACGATCCAAACAGGCGATGGGAAGAATTACGGGAAGCGACGATTACCTTTCGGCGTGGGAACATAATATACCTCAAAAGATTATTGCGGCTGAAAATGAACGCCGTTTGATTAATTCAAATATAAACGACGATACGTTTCGTTCTGTTTCTATTCCATACTCTGTCTCTTCAGACGGGATGTTGTCCCTTTTGAGCGTTTATACGTTGGCCGTCGTCGACGAGCGCCGCGCAAGCATATTAAACGGCACGGCGTTTGAAGATTCTGAAAACGGCGCGAAAATCAGGGAAACAAGACCACCCGGAAATCCGTGGACATTGCCCATGGGTCTCGGAGAATCGCCTGAATTACGTAAGATGTTCAAAAGAATGAAACGTTGGATTCTTTTCCCTCCTCGAACGACAAGTTTCGTACAATTAGACGCTTCGTGGCACGTCATAGCGATCTATTCGTTCAGGAACGAACGTTCGGAAAACCTTTTGTTTACAATTATCAACGATCCCAACGTAGAATCCGGTTTGGCCGACTGGGCCGTCTACTATCTTGCGCTCTCTCCCGATTCTTCAAGATTCCTCCCTGACGTAAAAAAAGAATTCTCGCTAAGAATCAAATCTTTTCGGCGCGCTTATCCACAAAAAAGCAGCGTTCTTTTCACTCCAGACGGACCCTCGTTAAAGAGTTCCGGCGTCGAATACTATGAAACGGTATCCGAACTCTCTCGCCCCGAAAATAAAGACGCCTATGTCAAGTTTGAATATGCGCGTCGCCTTCTCTCTTTAAAGAGAGCGTTAGAATGCAACGAAAGGATCCCAGAAAATGAAAAAGAACGTTTTGAAATTGTTCGTAGAGAATCTGCGCTTTTCGGGGCGTTAAGCCGTAAGGGAACCGTTTCAGGCCCTCGCATTTCCGTTTTTCTCAGAAAAGGAGAAGAACGCTTTGAAATTTATCTGGGCGAGTATTTTCTGCCGGCGCCGCTGGAAATCTTTTGGGAAGAAGACGAAGAGGGGGGTTTCGAAGATCGCGCAAATGGCAGAAGATAATTTTACGCCAATAAACTCAATAATCCGCGAACAATCTACACAAGGGAACAAACTGCTTATCTAAAAGAAAAACTCAGAGATAAGAACTGATTACGCAACTTTTTATTGACGGTCGTCAGGAAAAAACGCGACGGATCAGTCGTTTGACTTCCCTCCTTGACGCGATATCATTAAGAAAACCAAATCACACGCAACGCGTTTTGACAACCACAAGGAGCAAACGATGAGCAGAACGAATTTTGGCGCGAAGACGTGGATGTTTCCCATGCCCGCGCTGGTAATCGCGACGTACAACGAAGACGGAACCGTCAACGCGATGACGGCGGCGTGGGGCGGGATCTGTCAGGAAACGCCCGCCGGAATCATGATCGACCTGGCCGATTCGCATAAGACGACCGCCAACATCGAGCGAACCGGCGCGTTTACCGTCGCGATCGCGACGGCGGACACGGTCGTTCCCACCGACTTCTTCGGAATCGTTTCCGGAAACAACGACCCGAAGAAATTCGAGAAGTCGGGGCTTCGCGCGCGTAAGAGCGAGTTTGTCGACGCGCCCGTGATCGAAGAATACAAGATGGTTCTCGAATGCAAGTTGTTCGAGAAGTTCGCGATTAAAGAGGACGTTCGCGTCGTCGGCGAGATCGTCAACGTAAGCGTCGACGACTCCGTTCTGACCGACGGTAAAATCGACGCCGCCAAGTTGCAACCTCTTGCGTGGAACCCGATTTCGCACGAATACGTCAAACTCGGCGAATCGGTCGGGCTCGCGTGGAACGTCGGCAAAGCGCTCATGAACAAGTGAACGCGTTCGCGTCATTGCCGTTTGAACAACTTGTCGATTTCCTGACAGGTAAAGACGAGCGTCGACGGTCGTCCGTGCGGACAATGGTGCGAATTGACCTCTTCTTCCGCCTCGGCGATCAGTCGGATCGTCGACTCGGGGCGAAGCGAATCCCCCGCCTTAATCGCCGCTTTGCACGCCGTCTGCTTGAGCGCGAAATCGAGCAGATCGGCGCGTTCTACCTTCCCTTTGCGTTGCATGAAGACGCCCAGAACCGCCGTAAAGACGTCGGTCGCCGTCAACTCGCGCAAAATCGCCGGATAGCTGTTGATCACGACGCTCGTTCCGCCAAATTCTTCGACGTTCAACCCGAGTTCTTCAAACAGATCTCGATTCTCCATCACAAGCGGCTTTTCGACGGGGGACAAGTCGACGACTTCCGGCACGAGCAGGCGCTGAACGTCGAGCGTTCCCGACTCTAAACTCGCTTTAAGCCGTTCGAATAAAATACGTTCGTGAAGCGCGTGCTGATCGACGATCGCGATTCCGTCGCGCGCTTCCATGACCAGATACCGTCGGCACATCTGCACGACCGGCTTGCCTTCGGACGTTCGCGCGACCTGCGTCGCCAAAGGCGCGTTTGGACGCAAAACGCCCTCGTTGTTCGCCGCGACGCGATCGAGCAAAGAAGGCTCTTTTTTTAACGGCGCGGGGGGCGTTTTTCTCGGCTCGAGCGGCCTGGGCGTCGACCCGGCTTTTTCAACGTCCTTCTCTTCCGGCTTCGACTCGCGCGCCGACGCTTTAACGCTCGGTTTTTCAGGACTCAGCGGCGGGAACTTTCGGAAATCGGCCGGCCCCGCAAACGGATTGATCGGCGCGCCGACGTATCCCGTCGGCTTAGAGGGCGCTTTTGGCGCGGGGTCGCGCCGCCCGGCGTCTTTTCGCGCGGCTTCCGCCAGAACTTCGTCCGCGTCGGCGACGTCGAGCCGAGCCTGATCGACGGGCGCGGCCTTTGCGTTTTTCGACGACTTTGAGAACATCTCGTCGATTCTCTTTTTGGCGGAGTCGGCAAGACGTTCGTCCATGGCGAACGCGGGCTCGTTGGAAACGTCGGGAACCAATTCCTGTTCGGGCCGTTTCCGCGCGATCTGCGCCGATTCGGTCGACGGCGTTTTGCCAAGTTGAGCGGACGAACGGTCGACGGCGGCGTTGAGTTCCTCTTCGTTGGGTCGGTCGAACATGTCCGAACGGAGGAAATTGTCGCGAATCGCGTGAAGAAGCCCCGCGTAAATCCCCTGAGAATCGACAAATCGAACTTCCATTTTCGTCGGATGGACGTTGAAGTCGACGAAATTGGCGGGAACGTGAACGTTCAAAAAGACGACCGGATGACGGCGGCCCGTCTGCCCGTCGACGATCAGCCCGCGATACGCCTCTTTGACCGCGTGACTCAGCGACTTGTCTTGAATATAGCGCTTGTTCAGGAACAAATACTGCATCGTCGTCGTGCTTTTATACAGCTCGGGCTTGCCGACAAACCCTTCGACGACGACGTCTTTATACGACGTTTCGACGTGAACCAATCGCGACGCGACGCTCTCCTTAAAAATACGGCGCAGACGGTCGAGCGTTCCTTCGTTTGGCGGAAGATCGTAAACAATTCTGCCGTTGTGTTTTAAGACAAAGCCGATATTCGGATTGGGAATCGCGATTCTCGTAACCGCTTCCTGGATATGCCCGAATTCCGCTTGGGGGCTTTTGAGAAATTTTCTCCGCGCGGGGACGTTAAAGAAGATATCGCGCGTTTCAATCGTCGTTCCAACCGCGCGCCCGATCGGCTGAATCTCGGTTCGAACGCCGCCGTCGCACCGGATTTGCGCGCCTTCGGCCGATTCCGACGACCGACTCGAAAGCGTTAAATGCGTGATTTCCGCGATCGACGCGAGCGCTTCTCCGCGAAACCCGAGCGTGTGAATGCGAAAGAGGTCGTCCGGCTCGGAAAGCTTGCTCGTCGAGTGCGGCGAAAGCGCGAGAACCAGCTGATCGGCGGGTATTCCGCATCCGTCGTCGGTGATTTTAATCGAATCGCAACCTCCGCGCTCGACTTCGATCGTAATTCTCGTCGCGCCGGCGTCGATCGAGTTTTCAACAAGCTCTTTGACGATGTTCGCGGGGCGTTCGACCACTTCTCCCGCCGCGATCTTATTGATCATGCTTTTGGACAACTCTCGAATGATCGGCGCCATGAAAGACCTCTAACGATATGCGTAAACGACGGTAAAAGAAATTCGGCGAACGACGGCGTCCTCAATCTTCAAGGGAAACGACGATTTCGTCGACGTCTTCAAGCGCGGCGCGATCGAGAACGACGCGCTCCATTTCCGCAGGAGCGACGCGCAGACGCTTAATCTCTTTGAGAACGTCGCCCCCTTCTCCGGCGCGAACGACTAAACGCTTGTTTTGAAAGACGTTCGCCACGCGCATGAAGAACGAGACTTGTTCCGGCGCGGTTCCAAGATCGACTCTTTGCGGCACGACGTAATTCACGCGCGCGCCGTTGCGAATCGAGACGACTTTCGCGGAACTCGTCTTTCCCAACGCTCTTGCGGCGGCGGCTTTGCCGGCCTCTTCCGCTTCTTCGGAAACAAAGTCGACCAAGTCGTGCACGTGCAGCGCGTTTCCGCAGGAGAAAACGCCCGGTATCGACGTTTCGCGCGATTCGTTGACGATCGGGCCGCGCGTGCGCGAATCGAGTTCGACGCCCGCGGTTCGCGCGACTTCGTTTTCAGGAATGAGCCCGATCGACAGAAGGAGCGTGTCGCAGTCGAATTCGATTTCCGTTCCGGGAATCGGCGCGCGTTTTTCGTCGACTTGCGCGACGATAATCTTTTCAAGTCGCGCTTTTCCGACGATTTTCGTCACGGTGTGCGAGAGATACAGCGGAATATCGTAATCGTTCAGGCACTGGACGATGTTGCGCGTCAGCCCGTTGGAGTACGGCATAAGTTCGACGACCGCGAGGACTTTCGCGCCCTCGAGCGTCAGTCGACGCGCCATGATCAGGCCAATGTCGCCCGAACCGAGAATCACGACGCGCTTGCCGACTTTTTCCCCTTCGCGATTGACGTAACGCTGCGCCGCGCCGGCGGTAAAGACGCCGCTCGGCCGATCGCCGGGCGTTCCAATCGCGCCGCGCGTGCGTTCGCGACAGCCCGTTGAAAGAATCGTCGATTTCGCGCGGATTTGGCGAAAGCCCAACGTCGGCGACACGACGCGCGCGACGAGCGGCGCTTCGGCGTTTTCGGAATCTTGCGCGACTTCCAGACACGTCGCTTCGAGCGCGACCGCGATCGGGCGTTTGTTGAGTTCGTCGATGAAACGGCCCGCGTATTCCGGGCCGGTGAGCTCTTCGCTAAAACGTCGAAGTCCGAACCCGTTGTGAATGCACTGATTCAAGACGCCGCCAAGTTCTTTGTCGCGCTCGACGATTAACGTCCGCTTCGCGCCCGCGTCGTAAGCGGCGATCGCGGCGGCGAGTCCGGCGGGGCCGCCCCCGACGACAAGAACGTCCCAAACAGTTTCGTCGACGTCCGCGCCCGCGGCGAACGATTGAATTTCAAGAGCGTCTGCGTTGCTCATTACGAGTCCTCTCAACGATAGTTTCTTCGTGTTTTCGGCGCGATCGCGTCGATTGTCTTCAAGATTATACCCCCGTTTAGAACGCGTATCAAGACCCAAGTCCGGCGGCGGCGACGATCGACGAACGCCCGTCGACGCGACGCTCAAACAACGCGACGCCAAAATCAACGAATTCTGCGTTCGCGCGTAGCCGACCGCCGCCAATCCGCCGCCTACAGGCGGCGGCTCGATTCCTGCGGCTACGCGTCAACTCAATATACCCAAAACAACTCGGAATCCGGCGGGTCCTACAATATCGCCCGACAAGAAAAAGAGACGCCGCCAACGTCGGAAGAAAAGAAAGGAGGAAACAGTATCTTCCGACGAAAGCGGCGCCAGGACGAAAAGAATCGAACAATCGGCGAAAGCGTTTACTTATTGCAACGGTTTCGCGCGACGCCCGTCTTGAGATATTCGATCATGATCTCGACCGCCTCGAGCGCGACGCTGACCTGCGCTTCCACGGCGCTCGCGCCAAGGTGCGGGGTGCAGACGACGTGTTCCATCTTGAAAAGGTGCAGATCGACGCACGGTTCCTCGGGATAGACGTCCATCGCGACGCCGCCGATTTTACCCGACTCGAGTCCGCGCTGAATCGCGTCGAGATTGTAGATTCCGCCGCGCGCGCAGTTGATCAGGATCACGCCCTTCTTCATCATGTCGATTTCTTTGTCGCCGATAAGGTTGCGCGTTTCGTCGGTAAGGGGCGTGTGGACGGTCAGATAGTCGATCTCGGGCAACATTTCCGCGACGGTCTCGACTTTCTTGACGCCCAGTTCTTTCGCGCGTTCGTCGGTCAGGAACGGATCGAACGCGACGATATTCATGTCGAACGCTTTGGCGAATTTAATAACGGTCGCGCCGACGCGCCCGGTTCCG
>JAFZNK010000170.1 GCA_017550965.1 Thermoguttaceae bacterium | reverse complement strand
GTTGGCGCATTGCATCCGATTAGCGGCTTCGCGCGCGGCTTTAATCGCTGGCAAGAGCATGGCGATGAGAATGCCGATAATGGCGACGACGACGAGTAGTTCAACGAGCGTGAAAGCTCTGCGACGGTTTGAGGAAGACGACATGGCATTTTCCCAATTGATTTGTCTAATTGGCGTTCACTGAATGAACGGCTAAAAGTTAATTCTCTCTAATTATATTAGTCTAAACTAACATGTCAAGGGACGTTCTTAACAGGTTTTTGCGGCGAGCTTCTCGTGTAATGACGGGAATTTTGGAGTTTCTTTAAATAGGACGCGTTTCGAAATAGAAGGGTTGCCTAACACATTTGACGAGGTTTTATCTGTTGACGTGTCTTTTTTGTGAAAAACGGGCTGATTTGATTAGAAAACGACGCCTAGACTAATTCTTGTAAAAAGAGAACGTCGCATGGCAATCAGAATCTCGTCGTTCCAACAAAAGATAAACGTCGCGTCTTTGAGAAAGAGGCGACGTTTGAACAAGCGCGTTTAAGAAAGAGACTGTTGCGCTAGACTGCGAGGTATTATTTGATATTTCGCCCGCCTACTTAATAACGCGAAAAGCGGTTAGAATCCGTCTTTCACCTCTTCGTCCCCGGCGCGGGTTCCCAGCGCGCCCCAGACGCCATGCGGCGATTTGCCTTCAAGGGTAAAGCTATTGTAGCCGCTCTTTGAACCGCCGGCATAGTCGATGGAGTCGGAAATAAAGCGGACGGCTCCGTCCGCCGTCGCGCAATTGACGCCTCCTGAGTGAAAGCTTGTCGGGGCAATGAGGCCTCCGCTCGTCGGCTCGTTTGCCGCGAGGCAGGAGGGCGCGTTCGGGGGTAGGATCGTCATAAAGCCGGTATAGACGCACGCGCCGTCGCACCAGCGTCGACCGGACCAATATCCTAACTTGAGAACGGAGACGTTGTTGATATAGCCCCTCGACGCCAACGCCAGACAATCGTCGACGGGGGTTCCGGAGTCTCCCGTCGTTTCGACGACTTGGTTTTCATATCTGAGGTCGAGGGACGTTCCCGAGGCAATGTACGCGCTTTTGACGTTGTACTTATTGCGCCCGCTGATCGCGCGTTCGCCAAAGGAGAGCGTGTTTGAAGTTCCGTCGGCAAACTCGCTGAGCGCGTTCCACTGCTGGGGCGCGAACGCGCCGCGATTTACGTTGCAGATATCGGTTTTGCCCGTCCCGAGTTCGCCCGGCGTCTTCCCGACCATATTGGCGGTGTGAACTGGGAAATCGCCGTAGCACGCGCGATAATTGGTCTGCGCTTGATTGCGTTTACTCGACGTTTGACTAGTTCGGCTAACTCGGTTTTCTTGGTGAAAAGGATCCGCTGGGCAGAAAAAAAGAGAATTGTAGTTTAGCTCGGGTAGATTAGTCGAGTCGGAGTTAAAGTCTGGCAGACATTCTTTTCGCATAATATGCCTGTACAGCTCTACTTCCTCGAGATATGGCAGTAGCGGTAGGAAGACGGAAACTCTCCTCGCTTTTCCGTCGCTTGCCATGACGGACTCGGCTCCGGCGGGTAGGGTCTGGAACACGTCGCAGTAATTATGGCAGGCGAGCGCAAGTTGTTTGAGGTTGTTCGTGCACTGCATGCGGCGCGCCGCTTCTCGCGCGGCCTGGACCGCCGGCAGCAGAAGACCGATCAAAATGCCGATGATCGCGATAACGACCAGAAGTTCGAC
>JAFZNK010000169.1 GCA_017550965.1 Thermoguttaceae bacterium | reverse complement strand
GGCGCAACGGTATTCCAGCCCGACGTCGTGAGGCGGAAAGACTTTCGGATTCAGAGGATACGGAATCGAATAATCGCGAAGCGGATGTTCGAAGATCGGAATTTCCAGCCCCGCGTCGACGCGCTCGTCGTTCACAAAAAGCGCGCCGACGATCGGCGCCTCTTCCGGGGGCAGGCAGTTGGTCATGCGCAGATAATACCCGCTGAGCGTCGCGGTTTGGTCCGCCGTCCATTCGAGAACGGTCGCGCCCGACTTGACGTCTTTCACGGGGATGGAATTTTCAATTTCCGCGCCGAACGTCGTCGCGTCAGCGAACAGAACGACGAGCGTTAAGATAAAGAGTGTCAAATGTTTCATTGTTGCGAATCCTTTTAATCGGCGACGGGAACGACGCCATTGTCAACGGCGCGTCTTTTCGCGATTTTTTCAAAATCTATAACGTCTCGAATTTTTACTACGACCGGTCCGATTAGTCCACTCGGCTCGAGCGGATCGGTCGACAGATAACCCCGATAAGCGGGCGTTTTATGTTCGGGATCGTCTTCTTTAAGAAGAACGACGTTGGTTTTCGTGAAACGTTGTTCCGGCTCAAGCGCGGCGTCCCCTATGAGCCGATTGCGCCAGCAGTTGCAGACGTCGATTTCCAACAGATTCTTTCCGGCTTTCGGCGCGTCTTGCAGTTCGACGGTCCAGGGATCGGTCCAGACGACGCCGAGATCTTTGCCGTTGAGCCGGACGCGCGCTATGTCTCTTACCGTTCCCAGAGAGAGTTCAAGTCGTTTCGACGCCTGTTCTTCGGTCAGTTCAAATTCAGTCGAATACGTCGCGGTTCCGGAATAGTACCTGATTCCCGGATCGTCGTTTTCGTTCCAGTAAGTCAGTTGGTCGAAGGTCGTCTGTTCCGGTCCGCCGTATTTCGGATCAAAACGAACGTTCCAGGGCGCTTCAAGTTCGACGGTCGTCTCTTTTTCAGTTAAATATAAATATGACGGGAGAAAATCGACGTCGGAAAAAACGACAAAGATAGACCCGGCGCGTAACGGAATCAAAACGTCTGTTCTTCCGTCGTCGGCGGGTCCGGACGTCGCGGATTCTACAGCGCCGTCGATTGGGTTCCACCAAGAGACTTTCTTACCGGAAACGCGAAAAAAGCCGCTCCCACCACGCGCGTTTTTTCCCGGCGCGGCAAGGAAATAAATATCGGCGTCGCCGATTTTTCGATGGATAAAATCAACGTCGAGATCCGTCTCGAAGTCAGGCGCGATTTTCAGCTTTTTGAGCGCGGACGCCAAGTCGCCGTCGCGAAAGACGTTCGCGAAATCGCCGGAGCGCCAGAGTTCGTCGGCGAGCGTTTGGACGTTTTTGTCGCAGTCGGGGTAATTTTCCAGCCCGACGGAGCGTTTCGGCTCGATCGCGCCAAGAACGATCGGGGCGCCTTGCGCGGCGAGGTCGCGAATCTTTTGAATCGCCTTTTCCGGTATGTTTTCGTCGGCCGGATCGAAAACGAGAACGCGATATTTCGCGCCGCCGGGCAGAACGAACAGGCCGTCTTCGTAAGTCAGGCGCTCGACGAGGACTTTTGTATCGAGCAGGTCGTATTTATAGCCGTTGGGAAGCGCAAGCGTCGACTTATCGTTCCACGTTTTCGCCAACCCCCACGTTTCGTAGTTTTTATCGCTCGCGTAGACGCAGACGTCCGCGACCGGAACTCCTTGTCGAAGCAGATGTTGGCAGCGCGCCATGTAGTCCATGAACGGCTTGACGTACGGCTGCCACGTCACGTTCGAGTTCACGTGCGAACCGGCGAAATACTCAAAGCCGGGCTTGCCCAGCTCTTCCGGCGACGCGGTGTACGTATGCCAGATCATGAAATTCGCGCCCGAGATAAAACTCGTGTCGGCGTAAGGTTTTAACATCGCCGGATACGACGTCCAGTGTTTGGTCATATGCGTGAACGCTTCGAGCGAGACGTCGCGCCGCCCGTAGATATGCGCGGCCATCGCGGCGTAGGGCGCGTTCGTGCGAGCAAGGTCGCCGATCCAGAACTCGCCCTGCGGGAAGTCGTTTTGACCCCAGAACGTGAGCATGTCCGCCTCTTTAAAGAGCGGGGAGTTGCGATTCCACGGCCCGCCGTCTTCCGAATGCCAGCGAACGCCGCGCTCGTGGCAGAGCCGCCCGACCGTTTCGTAGCAGTTGGCGCGGAAGGAGTCGGAAATCGTCTTCATGTAGTCGACGACGAACCGACTCGGATCAAGGTCTCCTTCCGGCGCAAGTCCGCGCAGAATCGGGAGATAATCGCGAATCTCGTACCCGCGTTTTTCCGCGAAGAAACGGTCGAATCCGTCGCTCCAGTTCGGGTGAACCCCTTCCCAGGAGACGTTGTAGAAGTGCGAAAGGGTCTTGCCCGCGTTCTCGCCGACCGCGTCGAGGAGCGCGCCGGGCGTCTTGCGGAAGTAGTCTTCGACCGATTTCGCGTTGAGAATATCGACGCATCCCGGCTCGCCGATTCGAACGGCGCCGAATCGTAAGACTTTCCAGGCGCCTTCGGGGACGTCCCAATCGAGTTTGTCGTCCTTGATTCGGTCGGTCAAGTCGACGATTTTATCGTATCGCGGCGCGCCTTCGCCCGGATAGACGACCGGACTCCACGCATCGTTCAACTTGACGGCTTCGCGCCCTTCGGAAACGGGCGTCGCAATGCGAACGGCCAGCGCGGCGACGTCTTTATAATACGGCTTGTCGTCGGGAACGCCGAAGTCGAGCGAGACGTTTTTCGGGCCGTTAAGGTTTCCTTCGGTCCAGATCAGTTCGTAAGGCCCGAGCTCTTTCATATCCCAGGGGCCGCGCAGTTGTCCGCCGCTGTCGGAGATGTTGAAGCTGACCTGCAGCCCGAGCCGCGCCGCTTCCGAGACGAGCCAGCTCATCATGTCGACCCATTCGTCGGACATGAATTCGTATTTAATATCGAGCGGGACGGGGACGTGCGTTTTGGAGTCGTAGTCGTCCCAATATCGGCGCGAATCGAAGACGAGCAGCCCTCCGACGCCGATTTCTTTCATATTCTCCAAATCGCGCGTGATCAACTCTTTGGACGTGTTTCCTTTGAGTTGCCAGTAGTAGACCCACGGACGAACGGAATCGGTCGGATTTTTGAACGTTTCCGGGGACAAAACGCCCGGATCGCCCGGATCGAACGCCGGTTCCTGACCGCGGGAGGCGGCGACGGCAAAAGACGCGATCAACGCGATCGCAACGACGATAAAACGACGCGACAAGGCTCGATCTCCTGCTGTAGTTAAGGACGCGAACGCGCGTTTGAACGACCAAACGCGCTGTCGAGGCAAGTATAGCGGTTTTATGGACGAATTTCAACGAAAAAAGAGATTTTTTGACGGCTCGAGGCGGTTTTATTTGCGTCGCAGGAGCAAAACGATGAAAAACGGGCCGCCCAGCAGACTCGTAACGATCCCCACGGGCAGCACGCTCGGATAGATCGCGATTCGCGCAAACGTATGGCACGCGGCGAGAAAGAGCGCGCCCCCAAGGAGCGACGCGGGGATCAATTGGCGATGTTCGCAGCCGACGCACAGCCTCGCGGCGTGAGGAACGGTCAGCCCGACGAACCCGATCGGGCCGCAGAAGGAAACGATCACGCCGACGAGAATCGACGACGCGCCGAAAAGCGCTTTGCGGAACAAATCGGCGTCGACGCCGATCGACTTGGCGTATTCGTCGCCGAGCGTCAACGCGTCGAGCTCGCGCGAATAACGGTACAGAAGAAGCGCCGACGCCGCCAGAACGACGCTTGTGATCGTCAAATAGCGCGGCTCGCAATATTCGAACCCGCCGATCGTCCAGCGCAGCGCCGCGAACGCTTTGGTCGGGCTCGTCAGGAACTGCGCGCAAAGAACGAGGCTCGAAAAGAGGAACCCGATCGCGACGCCCGCGAGAAGCACGCGCTCGTCGGAACCGGCTTTGCGCGAGAGCGCGTAGACGAGCGACGTCGCCAGGAGCGCGCCGAGCGCCGCGCCCCAGACCGAAAGGGGCGTTCCGAGAATCAACGACGGTATTCCAATCGCGGCGATCGCACCCGAACTCACAAGCGTCAACGTCGCGCCAAACGACGCGCCGCTCGCGACGCCGAGCGTGTAGGGCGTCGCCAGAGGATTGCGAAAGAGCGTCTGCATCGCCAGCCCCGCGAGAGCCAGACCGGACCCCGCGAGCGCCGCGAGAAGCGTTTTCGGAAGTCGTTCGATCCAAAAGATTTTTGCCGGCGCGTCGAGTTCGCCCAGGGGACGCGACGCGCTTGGAAAGCGCAGCCAGACGTCGGGCGAATAGGTCGTCTTGCCGATAAGCGGCGCGACAAAAAGAATCGCCAGCGCGGCGATTAAGAAGATTGCGAGCCAGAGCCGATCGTGTTTTTTACGGACAGGCGTCGACAGTTTCGACGCGTCGTCGCGTTTCCGTTGACGTTCCGGCGCCGGAGTCGGCTTGTCCGGAAGGATCATCGGAACGTCGCAAGTCGGGTGAGGAACTGTCGTTAAGCGCGTTCCATAGATTTGCTCAAGCGCGGCGTCGGAGGTCGCGAGCGACGCGGGGCCGTCGTAAACGACGCTTCCTTCGCGCAACGCGACGATTCTGTCGGCGACGAGCGCGGCGCGATTGAGGTCGTGCGTCGTTTCTATCGCGGCGGCGCCTTTGTCGCGCAGCCACAGCGCGACCGCGTCGGCGATTTCCGCCTGTTTTTGATAGTCGAGAAACGCGGCGGGCTCGTCTAAAAGGAGCAGTTCCGGCGTTTGCGCGAACGCCGCGGCGATTAAGACTTTTTGCCGCTCGCCTCCGCTGAGCGAATCGAGGCGACGGTCGGCGAATTGGAGCGCGTCGACGCGTTCGAGCGCGTCCTGAACGATCGCGGCGTCTTTGTCCGTAAGCGGTTCGAGCGGTTTGAGATAGGGCAGACGACCGAACTCGACGACCTGACGAGCGGTAAAGGCGGCGAAACCGTCGTTGATTTGACGAACGACCGCGACCTTTTGCGCGAGTTCGCGACGGGAGAAGAGTCGAACGGACCGACCGTTAAGCGCGATCGAACCGGTCCAGTTTTGCGCGAGCAGAGCGGAACAGCGCAACGTCGACGTTTTGCCCGCGCCGTTGACGCCTACGAGCGCGACGCGTTCGCCGCGCACGACGTCGAAAGAAACGCCGCGAAGAATAGGCGCGCCTTCGCCGGAATCGAGTCGGAGCGCGTCGACGCGCAAAACGGGGGCCGCGCTCATAGAATCGGCTCGTCCCACGCGTATTTTTCGCAGATTTGCCGATAGGGGGCGACGAGCGGCTCGCTTTTGCGTTCGTGGAGATTAAATCCGCACATGACCGTTTGCGATTTCGCGCAACATTGGGAGTTCTGCCAGAGATCCTGCCGGATTTCAACCGATTTGACGCCGAGTTTGGCTACCCACGTGCGAATTTCAACGTCGCTAAGCGCGTTCGTTTCATGAAGATAGGAAACGCTCGTCGTGACGACGACCAAACCGTGCGGATGAAATCGAACCGTCGGATCCATCTCGCGATACATCGACGTTCGCGCGCGATCGAACCAGTCGATATAGACGGTGTGGTCGATATGCCGGGTCATATTTGTATCGGCGACTTGCGGCGTTAGAATCGTTTTGTAGTACATCGTTCGCGCGCCCGTTCACTTCGCCGCGTTTTCGTTCCAGCGGTATTTTTCCAAGACGGCGCGAAACGCGTCGGTAAGCGGTTCGCTTTCGTGCCTGGCGAAGTTGAATCCGCAGAAGATCGTCTTTCCGACCGCGCAACGCACGCCCTCCTGCCAGACGTCTTGCGTTAGTTCGAGCGACTTGTTGCCGAGCAGGCTGACCCAGGTGCGAATCGAGACGTCGCTTGTGATTGAGACTTCGTGGAGAAACGTCAATTCGGTCTTTAAGACGACCATCCCGTGCGGGTTGAATTCGAGAGTCGGGTCGAGTTCGCGATAGATCGGCGTGCGAACGCGATCGAACCACTTTGAGTAAGCGATGAAATTGACGTGGCCCTGCATGTCGGAATCGGGGACTTGCGGGGTGAGGGGCGTCGTAACGAACATATTGCGGATTCTCCGGTTGGTTTGACGGAACAATTGCTACCGCTATTGTACAGCGTTTGTTGGAATCGTCAAACGGTAAGCAGGTTCGGCGCCGCGTTTCCGCGCGAAGCGCGTAAAGCCGCCGATCCGAATCGGCGGTAAACTCGGCTCGTAAGAGCCGGTGAAACGTCGGAATACGCAGCGCAAAGAAATCGCGTTTCGCGCGAAGCGCGTAAAGCCGCCGATCCGAATCGTCGGTAAACTCGGCTCGCAAGAGCCGGTAAAACGTCGGAATACGCAGTGCAAAGAAATCGCGTTTTCGCGCGAAGCGTGTAAAGCCGCCGATCCGAATCGTCGGTAAACTCGGCTCGCAAGAGCCGGTAAAACGTCGGAATACGCAGCGCAAAGAAATCGCGTTTCGCGCGAAGCGCGTAATGCCGCCGATCCGAATCGGCGGTAAACTCGACTCGTAAGAGCCGAGTCCGATAAACAATAAGAACAGTTGGCGTTATTTCTCTTCGTAAGAAAACGGTTTAGACGTTTGTTCGTTAAGAATATAATTATAAACTCTGTGGAAGTATCCCGGCGTATTGATAATCTTAATATCGCCGCTTCTCGTCCAAATTTGTCGATCTTTGAAATACCCGGCGCGTTTCAACGCTTCGGTCGCGCCCCTTTTAATCCTTGCAAGAACTATTGAAGAAGAGGTTTCGCAGGGGGCGGTTACGAGAACATGGACGTGTTTTGCGAGCACGTTGAGAACGTGTATTTTCCAATTCCGAAAACGCGCTTCTTCAGAATGCCTTTATAAGCGACGCGACGCGCTTCCTCGGACAGTGTTATTTCATCATAATTGCAACGTTCCCGCATTTGTTCTTCGAGCGCGGGATCGGGATAAATATAAATTCCGCCGTGCCGCGTAGAGCCTCGCGCGTCTCCAAGAAGCCAGGAACCATACGTTGTGAACGTAATGTGATACGTTCGAAGCCCTATTGATTTTGGGGCGGTTTGCCCGGACATACGGTTCTGTTGTCGTTTTCGGTTTAATTAACTATCGGCGCTTTTGAGCCGATTGGCGCCGATTTAAATCGGCGCCTTTGCGCGGACGTAATTCAACGCGAAAAATTAAACTCGGCTCTCACGAGCCGATTGGCCGCCGATTCGTATCGGCGGCTTTACGCGCTTCGCGCGAGAACGCGGTTCCAACGCGTTTAAATCACTTCGCAAGCGAAAGAATACGCACGTTGCGGAACTGGACGGGGTCGCCGTGTCCGAGGAACCCGATGAAACCGGACTTATTATGGAGGCCGGGGTGTTCGGCGTCGTGGATCGGCTTGACGTTGGTGATATCCGCGTCAATGATAAGATTGCCGTTCACAATGACTTTGATATACGGACCGATCGCGATGACTTCTTCGTAGTTCCATTCGCCGCGCGGTTTTTGCGCGCCGGTTTTGGCGGGGACGCAGCCGTAGATGGAGCCGTGTTGCTGCCAGGGCGCGATGCCTTCGTAATCTTCGTTGATAATTTGAAGTTCCATGCCGTTGTAGGCGGCGTCAAGATTGGCGGCGGTGGTGCGAATGCCTAAGCCGTTGTTTCCGCTTCGATCTTTCGGGAGCTTGAATTCAAATCGGAAAATGAAGTCCGAATACGCTTTTTTCGTTTCGAGGTTGCCGCCCTTTTCGCAGACGAAATAACCGTCTTTGACCGGATAGCCTTCAATTCCGCTTTGCCAGATTTCGGGGGAGAGTTCCGTTCCGTCGAAGAGCAGTTCGAATCCAAGTTCTTTTTCCTGATCGGTCAGCTGATTGAGCGGTTGACCCTCTTGAGCGTTGACGCCGGAGACGAACGCGCAAACGCAGGCGACAAGCGCCGCGACAAAAAACTTTTTCATTACTATGTTCCTAAGTGTTGTTGTTGAAAAATCGACCGCGCCGACGACGCGTAAACGACGGCGGCGCGGATTGTTAACGTTTTAAAGAACGACGCGGGATCAGAGCAGTTTCTGAGCGCGCGCTTTGAGGTCGGCGTTGGACGTCGTCTCGACGACTTTCTTCATGCCGTCGACCAAAATCTTGCCGGCGGCGGCTTTCGCCTGGTCGTCGGTCGGCGCGGACCAGTTCCAGTCTTGCTGGCTGTCGCGAATCTTTTCGGCGACGAAGACGGCGGCCTCGCACGCGGCGTCTTTGTATTCCGGATACTTCGTGTATTCGAGCGCGGCGGCGACGTTTTCCGCGACGATCGCGCGCTTGAAGACCTCGAAGATCAGCGCTTTGTCTTCGGCGCGTTTGGCCGTTTCAAAAGCGGTTTTGCACATGGCGATCTTCGTCGCGACCGGGAGCTCAAATTGACGCGCGACGCGAATATACCCGCGAATACCGCGCGCGTGATATTTGGCGTCGTTGGCCTGCTTGGCGATCGTCAGGCAGATTTCCGCGAGCGCTTCGGCGTCTTCCGGGGTGTTCCATTCGCCGAGGATCTGCGTCGCTTTGTCGAGCGTGTCGCCTTTGCAGGCGTTCGCGACGGCAAGGAGCGCGGTTCCGCCGCCGATTTGCTTAAGTAGCGGCAGCATCTTCAGCTTGGAGTCAAGATCGGCCTTTTCAAAGAGTTCGGCGACTTTTGCGGCGCAGTCTTCGCGAGGAAGACGCGTGCACGCGGCGCGAAGGAGCCAGTCGACTTTCGCGTCGTCCGTTTCGCCGTTAAGCGCCTGAACGAGCATGTCGAGATTGTCGAGATCGACAATTTCCGAAAGCGCGTTGAGCGCGCCGTCGCGAAGAGCGCCTTGTTTGGTTTCGGCGATTTTAACGAGCGACGGCGTAGCCTCGACGGTGCGGCGCAGTTCGGCGATCTTCATGTACGCGAGCGCGGCGGCTTCCGATTGAGCGAGCGTCGCGTCGAAACCTTTTTCGCAAACGCCTTTCCAGGCGGCGGCGAAATCGTCCGCGTTAAACGCCGCGGCCGTGGCGACGATCGCGGCGGAAAGATCGGCGTCGTCGAAATTCGCGCTCTTCGCGAGAATTTCAAACGCTTTCGGCTGGTTCAGACCGTTTTTCGCAAACGCTTGCGCGGCGGCGATTTTCAGCGCGACGGAACCGTCGGCGGCGATCTTCGCGAGCTGATCGAACGCGACTTGGCGCGACGCGTCGTCTTTACGATCGCCAATAGCGCGCGCAACGCGGACTTGCATGGCTTCCGGGAACTGATCGAACGCGGCGACAAGCGCTTTGGTCGCGGCCAGGCCGGACTCGTCGTTAAGTTCGCGAACCGTCTTGAGCGCGGCGTCCGCCTGAGACGCGTTTTCGCCTTTGAGCGTCGCGACGATCTTTTCGGCGGCGGCGTCGGGCTCCGCGCAGATAATTCCGCGATAAAGCCCCGCGTCCTGAATGAAGCTCGGGAACGCGGGCGCGGCGAGAAGCGAATAGAGTTCGAGGGCGCCAATGGCGTCTCCGGCTTTCTCATGGTCTTCGGCGACGTCGAGAATGGCGTCGCCAAGTCCGCGCTTGACGAGAATATCGGCGCCGGAGAAATCTTTCTTAGCGGCGTCGGCAAGATACGCGGCGGCTTCGGGGGTCGCGATACTGCCCATCGCGGCGTAAACCGCTTTGGTTACGAGAATATCGTCGGCGTATTTCGCGCCGATTTCAGCAAGCAGCGCGACGGAATCGGCTTTCGCGCGAACGCCGATCGTGTCGATCACGCCGACAAGTTGCGAGCCGGTCAGTTCGGTCGCGGCTTTGGCAAGCGCGGCGTCGGCGGCGTCAAAGGGCATCGCTTCAAGCGCGAAACGCGCGTTGAAGTTGAGTTTTTCGTTCGGAAGCATGGCGACAAGCGCGGGAATCGCGTTTTCGGTTCCGATGACGGCAAGTCGTTTGCACGCGACGTTTTTAACAAGGATATCCTGAGGTTCGTCGCCCGGTTTCTGGATCGTTTCAATAAGGACCGCTTCGTCGTCGGCCGTAATGAGCGCCTGCAAGTCTTGCGCGTAGGCGTTCGCGGCGGCAATGAGCGCGACGACGGCGAGCGCGAGAAGCGACGTCGTAAATAGTTTTCTCATATTTGTTATCTCCAAATCGTTTGCTTGACTTAGGTTAAATAAGCGCGGCAAACGGTCGTTTTTTTGAAATTAAGGAAACGTCGTATTGACTTACAGAGTGTACGGGGCGCGCATCGCGCGGGTGCGCATACGGTTGGCGTCGGCGTCGTTGAATTCTTCTTTGACGGGGTCGAATTCGATCGTTCGCTTAAGCTGCCAGGCGATGTAGGCGCAGTGAGACGCGATGTGCGACTGCGCGGCGACCGCGGCGTTCGCGGCGGGGTTGCGACGCGTCTTGACGCATTCGACGAATTCGGCGATATGCGTGGTCGGGTCGGTGCCGGGCATGCCGAAGTATTTGAGTTCGCCGCGGAGCTTGTCGTTCGAGACCGCCATACGGCCGCTGTCGCCCGTTTCGATCCAGCCTTCTTCGCCGACGTAACGCGCCGAGCACGTGCCAAGACCGAGCCAGCCGGACTCGCGCATGACCAGTTTCACGCCGTCGTCGTAGTACGCCCAGACGTGTCCGGCGATCGTGCCGTCGTCGTTAAATTGAGGTTCGTAACGAACCGGCGCGGTATGGTCTTTTTGAGCCGCCCATTGGCAGAGGTCGACGGTGTGCGAACCCCATTCGAGGATCCCGCCGCCGTGGAAGTCGTATTTGCCGCGCCAGTCGCCGCGAACGTACGCGCTGTTGTACGGACGCCACGGGCAGGGGCCGAGCCAACGATCCCAGTCGACTTCGTTGACGTCCGGCTCCGGTTCGGCGGGGTACCAGTCCTGATTGGTGGCGGGCCAGAGCGTGTTGGCGTGGACTTCGGTGATTTTGCCGAGCTTTCCGCTTTGAATGATCTTCGCCGCAAGTTGGAAGTTGCCGATGTTGCGGCGCTGCGTGCCGGCCTGATAGACGATTCCGTAGCGCTTGACGGCGTTCGCGAGCGCGCGGCTTTCCTGAATGGTCAGCGAGAGCGGCTTTTCGCAATAGACGTCTTTGCCGAATTTCGCGGCGGTGATCGACGCCATGGTGTGCCAGCGGTCGCCCGTCGCGATGAGCACGAAGTCGATGTCGTCGCGGATCAGGAGATCTTCCATGTCTTTGTACATGGCGCATTCTTTATCGCCGTTGGTTTCGTCGGCGCGTCCTTTGACGTATTCGCGTCGTTCGCGACGAATATCGCAGATGGCGCAGAATCGCACGTCTTTGCGAGCGAGGAATTTGCCGAGGTCTTCGTTGCCGCGCGAGCCGATGCCGATCGCGCCCATGCGCAATTTGTTGCTCGGAGAGACCTCTCCGTCCAGACCAAGAGCGGAGCCGGACACGTAGGTCGGGACAAGCGCCGCCGCGCCTGCGACGGCGAACCCTCTCAGGAAGTCGCGGCGTCCAACTTTACGTTGAGTCGAATTCATAAAACACCCTTTCTAGCGTTCGGAGGCGGACGTCGCCTGCGCTGTAAGTCGCGGCGCCGAACGGAAATAAAAACGGATTAATTGTGAACGTGAAGGAATCGGGCCGAACAAATCAGCCTTTTTAAAGATTCCCAAAGTTATCTTAAAATATTACAATTAGAAAATCAAGAAGCGCAGAAAAATTTTTTGAATTTTATTTTGAGGCGACTTGTTTGCGTATAAGAGCCGCGGGCGAACAACGCGGCGGTCCGAAGCCGGACGCGCGTTTCGCGCGAAGCGCGCAAAGCCGCCGATCTGAATCGGCGGAATCTCGGCTCGTAAGAGCCGAGTTATCGACCGACGCGGAGCCAAAACGT
>JAFZNK010000018.1 GCA_017550965.1 Thermoguttaceae bacterium | reverse complement strand
TTCCAAACCCGCTCAGTTCCAACATAACCTCGTGCGCAATCCGAAGTCCAAAAATTCCGACGATCGTCGGCAGACTCCCGAGGGTATTGCGCGGTCGACCGGGCGGCGAATCGAGCTGGTCGGGCGTAAGTTCCTTAGCGGGTTCGACGCGCGCGAGTCGATCGTTTCCCGCGCGCAGATTCTCTCGAATCGGCTCCGGCGAGTAGACGCACCGGACGTCGTCGGTATTGACGCCGACGCGCCGCAGACGTTTGCGTATCTGCGCGGCGAGCGGGCAGTAGGAGACGTCGGTGAGGCGTCCAACGCTTGGTAGGGACGCGTCGACGCGCAGCGCCGCGCCCATGCTCGACATGAGCGGAACGCCGCGCCGCAACGCTTCCGCAATCAGCGCGACTTTCGGACCTAGCGAATCGATCGCGTCGATTACATAATCGGGAGGCGTCGCCCAGTCCCCGTCAAAGAAAGAGGCGACCGTCTTCGCGTTAATGAGTTCGTCGCGCGTTTCTACTCGCGCCGAAGGATTAATCGCCAGAATCCGTTCGCGCGCCGCCTCTGTTTTACGTCGTCCAAGGGACGCGTGCGTCGCGAGGAGTTGGCGATTGATATTGCTCTCCTGCACGACGTCGAAATCGATCAGACGAAACGTTCCAACTCCGGCACGCGCCAACGCCTCCAGCGCGTAACTACCGACCGCGCCAAGCCCGGCGAATAGAACGCAGGAGTTCTGAAGACGCCTAAGCCCGTCGGAACCTAAAACTAAGCCCGTGCGCATGTACTGCTCGGGAATGGACTGTTCGTTATTATCAAGCATTTTACGATCCGTATCTTTCATTTCCACGTTGTCCGACTGTTGGCGTTCACGTCAAAACGACGTCGCAAGTTTCGTCGTTTTGTCATTTTCCATTTTCGCTATTTGCGCTGCCGAGAATAAAAAGAACGATGAGAACCAAAATCGTTCCGCAACAACATCCGCCGATTTCTTTCAAGACCTCTTTGAGCATTCGTCCAAATGCAATCATAACGTTCACAAGCAAATACAACGCGCCAAAGAGCGCGGCTAAAGCGACGCCGCCAAAGACGACGTTGAGAAGCGCTATCGCCAGTCCAAACCAAAAAGCGAACCATCCGTCGACGACGAGATCAAGATAAGACGGACCGTCGGCGAGACGCCGTAACCTCGCCTCCATCCGCGTCTTCATTTCCACACGCGCTTTTATTTCACGTTCGAGCGATCGATCGGCGGGAGACGGCTGCGATTTCGGCAACTCTTCCCAGTAGGGTTCGCCTGGATCGAAAGGAAGCGCTAGCAACCAATGATTGGGATCGACTTCTTTCATCGAGCGCGCAAGCGCTTGGGGGAGCAATGCGTCGGCGTCGTCCCCAGGACGATTAGAATAGCGCTTCATCGTCTCGCGCGCGTGCAGCACGGCGTCCGACCCGTTCGCAACGGCGTCGTTAAAGACGGCGTCTCCCACAACGCGCCGAGTTGCGTCCATGAGAATGCGCTGCGTCTCGTCGTCGTCGGGCATATCGCCAAAGAGCGCGCGCGAGCTAAGTTCTTCAACGTTGTCGACGTATCGTCGATTTTACGAAACGTCGTCGCGTGAATAATTCCAAATCAAAATCGGACCGATAGGGCCGCGTCGCAAGCTCCATTCAATCAGGACCGGAGTCTCTTTCCCGTACGCGTTCCGTTCCGTTTTGAGCCCTGCGAAACGCTTTATCTGATTGTTGAAATCGCTCGATTCATAGTCTTCCGCGCGACAATGACGCGCTTCGTACCGCTTTAAAAAACGCGCGAGACGCAACGAGTCGTGAAGAAGCTGAAAAATAAGTCCTATCGATTCCGCGTTCGGCGTAAAGACGAGTATCTTCGGTTTGGCAAGCCAGCGATTGTGGGCATAGACGATTCGCGACTTTACCGGAATGGCAAGCCATTGATCGCGTTGCGTTTGCGGTTCGTCGCGTTGAAGCTTGGTCAGTTTAGCTCGCAGTTCGTCGGTCTTTTTTTCCAGCGCCGCGATTCCGTTTTCGAGCGTCTGGCTATCTTGATTGCGACCGACTAGAGCAAAATAGTTCGTCTTCGCGTTTGTCCACGATTCCATGAACATTGCGCGCAACGTTTTGATCCACGACAACCCATTAAACGCCTCAAAGAGGCGTTGCACGACGTTCATTTGACTCTCCGCAACGACTTTCGAAACAACGCAAACTATTTCATTTCTTGAACGATCTTTTCCCAACGTCGTTTACGACTCGGGTCGCTCGGATCGGAACGCGTCAGCCAGAGAACGCTCGTCATTTTTTGCGCCTGCTCCTTATTGCCAAGGCGACGGTAAACGTCGAGCGTCGATTCTTTAGCGTCCCACCATTCTTTCGAACCGTCGGGAACAAGATCCGCGACGTCGCTCCAATAGCTCAACGCGCGTTCGAGCGCCTTTTTATCCGATTGCAACGAAAGAATTTGCGCTATGCCGCGCGTCGCCGCGACGTCCTTGGGATTCTCCTTGAGCGCCGCCGCAAAAAGATTGAGCGCTTCCTGATAACGCGTCAGGAGTCGCAACGCTTCCGCGCGCAATACGCGTCTGCGCGCATGCTCGCTCGCGCCGCGTTCGGTCGCGTCGAGCGCAAACTCGGCGGCGCGACGTCGCGCGTCCGCGCTAACGTCGGAACGCGCGGCGTAATTCAAAAGGCGCTCGACAAGTTCGAGACTTGCGCCGTTTGCGTTCTCGCCCGTCGCGTTAAGAATCGCAAGCGCGTCGTCTCCGCGATC
>JAFZNK010000168.1 GCA_017550965.1 Thermoguttaceae bacterium | reverse complement strand
GCCGGGGAGTTTTTTGGAAGAAACGCTGGGTCGGCCGACCTGATATTCGAGAACCTGTCCGTCTTCGAGCAGTTTCTTTTCCAAAACAGCGTAATCCAGATCTTGCGGCGCTACGCCCGCGTCTTGCGCAAGGCACGCGGCCGTCGCGGCGCTTTGCCCTAAGACCATGAAAACAGGCTCCATACGAATCGAGCCAAACGCTATGTGCGTGCAGCTGACGCATACCGGCACGAGCAGGTTGTCGCATTCGCTTTTCTTGGGAACGATCCCGCCGTAGTCGATCGGGTAAGGCGCGCCGGGGTTGACTTCGACGTCACCTTCGTTGCGAACCGTTTTTCGTCCGTTTTCGTCTTCGGCGACGTAGCGTTGACAATGGTGGGAGTCCATATTGTAGGAGCCCATGCCGATCGATCGATCCGTGTCGTCGATATAGCGCAAGTGTCGTTCGGTAATTACGAAATCGCTTTTCATACGACGCGCTTCGCGAACGTAGAGTTGCGGCGACCAATTGCCGTTGTCGACAAATTCGTCTTTGGCCAGACCCCATTTAAGATGTTCGTTTCTGATCTCTTCCGGAACGCGCGGGTTATGTCGCAACGTCCACATGAGTCCCTGTTGCCAGAGTCTGTGTTTCTCGTAGAGTTCGTCGCGAAGTTCGTAAGAGCCGTTTGGATAATCGTAATTGCCTCCTATGTAGTCTGTGGAGACCGCCAGGTCGTTATTGGTGTCCGTCTTATAATTAGGCATCGCCGAGAACGACATAAAGACGCGCTGACCCGCTTCGATGGAACGGAGCAGGAGTTCGTACTCGAGTTCGTTATAGTTTTCGGGCTTTTCGATCGCGACCATATTGTCCGGATCGTTTGTCAGGCACATGCGAATGTTGTACGCCTGAATGAAGTCGTCGCCTTCGCCGTCCTTTCCATTGATCTTTTCGTGGATAAACGGTAGAAGCCCGCTATTGGGATTGCCTCGTTCGACGTAAGGATCGACGAATCCCTGGAACTGGTGATAGATAGCGTGTTGGACCTGGACGCCGTCAAGCGTTTCGCCGTACTCGGAATTCCCTTCGCGACCCGTTCGGAACGTCACGCCTGCGGCCGCCATTAAGTCGCCTTCATAGGTGGCGTCGATAAACGTTTTTCCTGTAAAGACTTTTCCGGAAAGTGTTGCGATTGAGCGAATAGTCGCTCCGTCCTTGATGACTCCTTTTTCCCGATCAAGTCGTTCCGATTTGTAAACCGGAATATCAAATTCGGAAATAAACCCTTCAAACGTTTTTTCAGCGACGCCCGGCTCAAAGACCCACATTGTTTGGGTCGCGTTGTCGAACCCGCGCCCGCCCTGACCGGGAATACCGTCTTCATTGGGCATTGGTTGACGCGTCCAGTTTTCTTTCTGTTGGTAATGGAGCCAGAGTCGATGATAGAATTCGCGGGAAAGACCGCCGACGACAGCTCGGTTGCCGGAATCGGTCATTCCCAGACCTCCGCTGGAAAGACCGCCCAAGTGTTTGTCCGGGGAGACGAGAACGACCGTCTTTCCCATTTTTTTGACTTGAACGGCGGAAATAACCGCCGCGCTTGTTCCGCCGTAAATAACGACGTCGTACGCGGCGCCGACGTCTGCGCGAACGGACGGGACGAACATAGACGATACGAGAAAAAGAGCGGCGACGATTGACGCTAGTTTTGTTTTCATGATTGTCCTCTCTGACGCTCCGAAGAGTACCCGGAACTGGAAACGTTTCAACATAACGGAATCAAAAGTAACATAGACAGGAAGGGAAGTCAACGATTAAGGAAAAAAGACTCCTGCTTTTGTCTTTTTAGTTGAATATTGGCCAAAGACTTGGTATACTGGACGTAACTTTCCAATAAGAAGGGAGAACAGTTTGTGAAACGACAGAAATTTTTTGACGCGACCGTTTATCGATTGTTCCTTGGCGTCGCGTTGGCTTTTTTGACAAGTTGCGCGTCTTTGGCTCAAGAGAAATTGGAGCCGAAGAAAGTCGCCGACTACGAGTATCGAGGCATTAAGGTCGAACGATTTGAACATAAGACGCTTCCTGATTGGGGCGCGAAAAACCCGGAGCAGGTCGACTACTTCTACGTCGCCGAACCCAAGGACGGCCCTGCGGAAGGACGTCCGCTGTACGTCGCGCTTCATTCGGCGGGAGGATCGGGCGAAGAGGAATTCGAATGGCGCAAGGCGAATCCCGACGTTCATAATATTTACGCGATCCCCGAGGGATTTTACGGCATGTTTCCCGACTGCGGCGGCAATCGGGAAACTGATTGGTGGTACGGAGGGCGACCCGCGCCAAACAAAGAGATAACCCCGGAATACGCCGAAAAGGCGACGTCGGAACTTCTTCCCGTTGAAAAACGGATTCTCGCCGAGATTGCGTGGGTTGTGGAAACTTATAAAATCGACCCCAATCGCGTTTACCTTTGCGGCAATTCGATGGGAGGGAGCGGAACGTTGGGAATCGGCATGCGCAACGGCGACGTTTTTGCGGCGATTAAAGCGAACGTTCCGGCGGGAATCTGGCACGCGTACGATCGACTTCAACTTGGAGAAGAGGATGCGCCGAAAGGCATGCCCGACCCGCCCGTATGCCTTGATTATTCCGCGCCTAACGATCAGTGGTCCGATTACCACGAGTTTTTATTTGACGGCGTTGAAAAGCGCAAATATTCGTATATCGCCTATTGGGGTAATTTCGGACACGAGAATCGCGACGAAAAAGTCGCCGCCGTCAACGACCTTTTTAATACGTTTGATTGGCTTTCCGTTCGAAAAGACGAGGCGTATCCAGTATTTACTTCAGCGTCGACCGACGATCCCTGTCCGTGGCCGGAGAAATCGTCCGACGCTCCTCCCGGACAGCGCGGCGCTTATTTCCGCTGGACGAATAAAGTCGATTCGCCGGATCGATTTGAGATAGAGCTTCGTCTGGCGACCAACGACGAATTGAAATCGACTATTTTTGAGATTCCGACAGAATCGAGCGCAGACGTGTCGTTGCGTCGATTGCAGAAGTTTGGCGTTTCCCCCGGCGAGACGGTCGCGTGGACGTTTGGCGATCGTTCCGGAGAAGTTCAAGCGGATAAAAACGGACTCGTTACCATTCCCAGTCTGACGATTACGTCCGTTCCTCAGATATTGACATTAACGCGGTAGAACGCTTTGAGCTTTTGTCGCGAATTTAATCAGTCTTTCTCATGTGCAGGAGAATTAGATGAAATCAACATTCAGAACGATTTTGCGCGTATTGAGCGCTTTTGTCGTCGTATGCGCTTTTGTCCTAACCGCGTCGGCTGCGGAAACAAACGACTACTGGATTTACTTTGGCACGTCGACAGGTCCGACGACTCCCGAGCAGGACGAAGCGGGTATTCCTCGATCCGAAGGGATTTACGTCGGTAAATTCGACGCGTCGACAGGTAAAATCTCCGACGTTCGACTGGCGTTAAAGGCCGCTTCGTCGGGGTATATCGCGACGCTTCCGGATAAAGACCTTCTTTATTTTGTCGGCGGCGTTAACCCCAGAGACGGTTGGGCGAACGCCTGCGCTTGCAAGGTCGATCCTAAAACCGGCGATCTTGAGTTCATCAACAGCGTTCCGACAACCGGCGAAGGCGTGTGCCATACGTCGGTTCGCGCGGACGGTAAATTCTTAAACGCCGCCAATTATTCGAGCGGCGATTTTTCCGTATTGAGTTTGAATCCGGACGGTTCCATCGATAAAGTTACGGCGAAATATCGACGCGACGGTTCCGGACCGTTGAAGAGACGACAGGATCATCCTTACGGTCATTCGTCCTATTTTGTCGAATCTGACGGAGTGTGCCGCGTCTTTATGAGCGATCTTGGCTCCGATAGAATTTATATCGCTCAGCTTAACGACGAAACCGGAGAACTTACCGAAGATCCTGCGATTCCGTATCTTGCGACTCCCGCTGGAGCGGGCCCGCGTCACCTCGCTTTTGTAAAAGACGATTCCGGAAAACTGTTCGTTTTTTCGATTAACGAACTTGACTCAACTTTGTCCGCGTTTTGCGTCGACTTTGCGGCGGGCAAAAGCGAACGACTGGGAACATGGACGACAATCGAAGACGAGTATCGCAAAGGTTTAACCGACGAAGAGACTCTTGTCAACGGAGACGAATATCTTTACGGGAACAAAACCGCCGCGATCGAAGCGCTGACGTTGGCGAACGGTAAAACTGTCGTGTACGCGACGAATCGCGGTCAGAATACGATCGTCGCCTTTGACGCGACCGGATTGATTAACGGAACGTCGACGGAATTTCCTCTTTTACAGCGTATTTCGTCGAACGGAACTTTTCCGCGCTATATGACGCTTGATCCCACGAACAAATTTATTATCGTCAGCAACAAGAAGTCGGGTTCCGTTTTCGTTTATTCGATCGATCCCGAGAGCGGACTGTTGACGCTTACGAACGAGGAACCCACTCGTATCGCGTGGGTTATCGCCGGCGGTTTTATTCCGCAAGCGAAGTAATTTTTCAACTTACGCCTGAGGCAGAAGTATGTTGCGAATAGCTGCGACGTTTTTTTACGCGCTGTTTGTCGTTGTCGGGACCGTCGTCGTTTTTGCCGACGACGGTTCGCCAACCTGGAAGCTTCGCGAACGCGAGGAGATTTCCGACGCGTGCAACAACGTCGCCATTGGTTTTACGTTTGTGCCGCGTCAAGACGCAATGTACGTAGGGTTCTATTCTTACGACCATACAATGACGATCGGAAGACGCGCGTACGACGCGGAGCGATGGGAGTTGAAAAAACTGCCGACAAAGATTTCTTCCGATTCGCATAACTATATTGCGATGACGTTTGATTCCGACGACGTTCTTCACGTCTCGGGCAATATGCACGCGAGCCCGCTGATTTATTTCCGCGCGAAAAAACCGAACGATATCGAATCGCTTGAGCAAGTGAAATCAATGGTCGGCGATCTCGAAAATCGCTGCACCTATCCGACGTTCTTACGCGACAAAGGGGGTAGGTTGATTTTCACATATCGAGACGGTTCGAGCGGCAACGGCAATCAGATTTGGAACGTCTACGACGAAGCGTCGAAAACATGGAGTCGTCTTCTCGACAAACCGTTGTTTGACGGTCAGGGACAGATGAACGCTTATTTTCGAGGCCCTACGCTTGGCGCCGACGGTTTTTTTCACGTTTGTTGGGTTTGGCGCGACACGCCTGACGCCGCTACGAATCACGACTTGTCCTACGTTCGTTCTCCCGATTTGATTCATTGGGAGAAATCGAACGGCGAGCCTTGCGAATTACCTATCACCATAGAAACTGGCGAAATTGTGGATCCGGTTCCCGCGAAAGGGGGAATTCTGAATTCGCACGTCGCCCTGTCGTTCGATCAGGAGAATCGCGTCGTGCTGACCTACACCAAGTACGACGAAAAAGGACGACTTCAGATTTGGAACGCGCGTCTTGAAAATGACGGTTGGCGTAAAGTCGCCGCGACCAACTGGGATTTTACGTGGAACTTTTCCGGGGGCGGTTCGTTGTTCAACGAACTTGGCATGAGCGGCGTGAGGGTCGCGTCGCCCGACAAGCTGGCGCTTTCCTGGACGCAGGTTCCTCAAAATAAATCCGGCGTCGTCTTTCTCGACGCCGACACGCTCGAGCCGTGCGACGCTCCGCCGAAATCGGACGTTAAACGGCGCCCGGATTACAGTCCTGAAGACGCGAAAGCGTTGAACGACGTTGAAACGAACGACGAAAGACTTCACGCCGCTTCGGCGACGTCGGAGGTCAACGGCGAACGTTGGGTTTTTCGGTGGGAGCGACCCGACGCTAATCGCGACCGTCCTATTCCGGGCGATCCTCCTGAACCGACGACGTTCCGCGTTTTTAAATTTGAACGCAATCAATAGTCCGAACGTCAATGGACGCAAGTCGTTATTGACGTAATTTGCGTACGTTTCGATATTTGCGTCTTGACGCTTCTTCGCCGACGACGAAAACAAACCGGAAGGGAACTACAATGAACACTAAACAACTTATCGACGCGGTAAAACGAATCGAGTCGATTCTTGACGATACTTTCAACGCGACCGGATCGAATTTTCGCGATAAAATTGTGACGACGGCGAATCAAATGCCCAAAGGAATCGTCGAAAAATTGAATTATCTGGCGGGTCTGTTTGAACGCGCTCAAGCCGGCGAAAAGCTGAGCGCCGACGAACTAAAACAAGCCGGTTTTTTTGTAAACGCGATCGAACCGTACGTTACCAACGGAGCGCGGAAATCTCCGCGGTGGGGGTCTCGAATCGTCTGGTTGATTTTAGTTGCGTTGGCCGCTTTTATCGCCTATAAATTTCTATCTTAATTGAATAGCCGCTTACGACAAACGCACATTGTTGAACGATTCAAAATGGATTCATCTGAGGAATCTTTAGAGAAATTAGGGCTTTCCGCATTTGAGGAGATTTTTCTCGACGCTCCGGAAGAGGCGCTTCGTTTGGGCGTTTCCAACTCGACGTCCGATTCGGGGTTTGACGTAAGTCGTCGTTTGAGGGAATTGACCGATCGGAGCGACGTTGGAGCCGACGCGCCAATTTTTGTCGGGGCCGGTTGCTACGATCATTACGTTCCGATTGCAATTGAGAATATGACGAATCGCGCCGATTTTTATTCGGCGTTTCGAGCGAAACGGCCCGAGGGAGCGAGAACAATTTTGTCGGCTCTCGTCAAGTATCAAGAGCGCGTCGCTATATTGACGGACGCCGACCTGGTCGACGTTTCCGTATATTGCGGCGGAAGTCCTCTTGCTCGCGCGTGTTTGCTCGCGTCAAAAACGCTGGATCGCAAAGTCGTTTTGATTCCTGAGACGTTGAATTCCGACCAGCGACAAATTGTGCAAATCTACGCGGACGCCGGGCTTTTGGAGTTGCGCGTCGTCCCAGAAAAGAACGGGCTAGTCGATTTGGCGGAACTCGAGCGCTTTCTTGACGAAGAGGGCGAAAGAGTCGCCGCCGTCGTCGTCCAATACCCTAATTTTTACGGCAACTTAGAACGCGTTTCTCAAATCGTTTCATTGAGTCAAAACGCGGGCGCGCTTGTCGTCATGTCGGTGGAATTAATCTCTTTATCGATGTTAAAGTCGCCGGGAGAGTGGGGCGCGGATTTAGTGGTCGGCGACTCTTTACCGCATGCGAGTCCCTTGAATTTTAATCGTCCACGTTTAGGATTTATTGCGACTTCAAAGGCGTTTGAGCGTCGTTTGCCTCGGCGTTTGCTTCGCGAAGTCGACGCGTCGAGCGACGTTTCCGAACGCTCGTTTTTATTACGACGAGAAGACAATTCCGACGATTGGAAAAGCAAGCTTGCTCCTTCTCGCGAAATTTTAGACGCGACTCTTGCGCTGATGTTCTTTGCGTTTATAAGTCCGGAAGAACTGCAACAAGCGGCAAAAGCGTCGCACCGCGCCGCGAAATACGCGCGCGATCAACTGGCCAAAGCGGGATTCCAATTTTGTCACGACGCGCCGTTTTTGCGAGAGTTTGCCGTCAAGGTCGACGATCCCCGCGGTATGAACGAGTATTTGCGTCGTTGGGGCGTCGTCGGCGGATTTGAAATTGAGTCCGGACTACTCTTTGCGTTTACTGAAAAGCATTCGCCGGAAGAAGTCGACGAGTTGGTCTTTTTTATGAAGACGTTTCAATTTGGAACAGGTTCTGGGGAAGATTTGACGAATTAAAGAACGAACGTATGACTGACATTAAAAATTCGGAGTCGCCGTCCCTTGACGCGACTCCTTTTCGCGTCGCCGCCGTCGCTTTCGACATGGACGGCTTGATGTTCGACACCGAGGCCGTCTACGACAAGACGGCGTCTATCTTGTTGGGGCGACGAGGTTGCGAATATACCGACGAATTGCGCAACGAGATTATGGGGCGCCCGCCCGAGTATTGTTTTCGTCGAATGGTCGAGTCCTGTTCGCTGAAAGAATCCTGGCAAGAGATCGCCAGGGAGAACGAGGAAATATTTATCGAACAGTTGAAGGGCGGATACGCGACAACCCCAGGGTTATTGGAACTTTTTGACGAATTGGATCGGCTCGGCATTCCCCGATGCGTCTGCACCAGCAGTAAGCGGTTTGTCGCCGGCGAGGTCTTAAAAAAGGACGGCGTGAACAAAAGACTCGACTTCGTTCTTACCAGCGAAGACGTCGTCAACGGCAAACCAGATCCGGAAGTCTATTTAAAAGCGGCGGAACGTTTTGGCGTCGCCCCTGAATCGACGTTGGTTCTCGAAGACAGCGCCGCCGGTTGCGCGTCCGCGCTCGCCGCAGGTTGTCCTTGTTGCATGCTTCGCGCGTATCATAACGTCAGCGTCGACTTCTCTCGAGCCCGCCTCGTCGTCGAACGTTTGGACGCTCCGGAACTGTTTGCGCTTCTTCGCGGGTATTGACGCAAAGTATCTGAAACCTTATAATCGTTGCGTTTTTAACAACGTTATGGGGCGCCGTTGAGCGTTTGGTATTATGCGCGTGACAATTTTGGGCGGCGGAACTGTAGGGGCGTCCGTCGCACGGAGGCTTTGCGACCGAAAGCAGGAGGTAACGATCGTCGAAAAAAACGCCGATCGCGCCGCTCTTCTTGACGAGAATCTTGACGCCCGCGTCCTCGCCGGGGACGCGATGAAGGCGAGTCTGCTCTTTCAAGCGCGCGTCATGAATTCCGACGTCTGTTTTGCGCTCACCGGATCCGACGAAGTCAATATTCTTGCCGGCAGCGTCGCGAAAGAGATGGGCGCTCGTCGTGTGGCGTCGCGCGTCTACGCGCAAGAGTTTCGCGACGTGAGTTCTTTTGATTATCGACGTTTTTTTAAAATCGATCGATTTCTAAGTCTCGAATATCTTACGGCGATGGAAATTGCGCGTCGAATTCGCGAGCCCGGCGCCATGCTGATCGAGCATTTCGCCTGCGGCGAATTGGAGATGCAGGACGTCGTTATTTCCCGCGAATCTTCGTTGACAGGCAAGCCGTTGTCGGAATTGAAGTTGCCGCCGGAAGTTCGTATCGGCGCGATTACGCGCGATTCCGTCGTCTCAATCGCGACCGCTTCGGACAAAATCGAAGTTGGCGATCGCGTAACGCTCATGGGCGCGCGCCCCAGCGTCGAGGCGACGAAAAAAGCGTTTCTGACGCATTCGGTTAATAAACGCGACGCAGTAATTGTCGGCGGCGGCGAAACGGGTTTTTTTGTCGCGTCCGTGTTGGAGAAGCGTAATTACAACGTAACGCTCTTTGAACGAAGCCGCACGCGTTGCGAGTATCTGGCTCGTCGCCTTTCGAACACCGTCATTGTGTGCGGTGACGGGCGGCGTTGCAGCGTTTTGGAAGAGCGCCGCGTCGGCAAAGGTGATATTTTTATCTCGTGCGCCGGAGACGACGAATACAACATTATGGCGTGCGTCGAAGCGATGGAATTGGGCGTTACGACGTTGCTGGCCGTCGTCAACCACCAGGATTACGCAAACGTTGTTGGAAAACTCGGAATTACCGAAGTGATCAGCCCTTTCGAGGTCGTCGGCAGACAAGTTGAAGGGCTCATGCATCAAGGTCCTCTTGTTTTTCAAAACTCGACGTTGTTGAGCGGACCTATCGAAGTGGTGGAACTTGAAGTTGACGAAGGTTCGCGCATGACGCAGGCGCCGCTGAAAGATTTGGGCATTCCGAAACCGACTCTTATCGCCGCCGTTATACGCGAAAACAACGTGATTATACCTAACGCGGAATGCGAATTTCACGCCGGAGACACGGTCGTGGCCCTGACGCTTATGGAGAGAATTCCCGGCCTTGTCGAATTGTTTGAACGTCGGGACGATTGAGAAAAACGGAATGGAGTCGGTTAACAAACGTTGCAAAACGGATCGTTATGGAGAAATGGATTTGATGAAAACGACTAATAACGTTTGGCGAATCGCGTTAGGCTTAGTCGCCGTTTTCGCGTTGAACGCTTCGATCGTCGGCTGTTCCAACGGAAATTTACGCCGATCGGAGGAGTTTTGCCGATCCGGTATGGAACGCCTGAATGAAGGCGACTTCAAGAGCGCCGCCGATTGCTTTAATAAGTCGATTGAACTAAATCCTCGATTAGCGGCCGCTTACGTCGGACTTGGCGAGTGCGGTCTTCGTACTCGGCGTTTTGACGAAGCGCAATCGAATTTCGAGAAGGCTCTTGAAATCGACGCCGATCTTGTCGCCGCCCGGCGCGGACGCGGAGAGTCGTATCTAGGTCGTCGTCTGTTTGACAAAGCGGTCGAAGATTTTAACGTCGCGCTTGAGGTCGATCCTACGCAAACGACGGTTCTAAGCAATCGCGGATACGCGTACGTCTGTCTGGGAAAATTCGACGAAGCGATGGCCGATCTCAACGAATGCGTCGCCGCCGCTCCAACGGAACCCAGTTATTACGTCAACCGCGGCATACTCTTTCAAAAGCGCCAGGAATTCAACTCCGGAATTCAAGACTTAGACAAGGCGATCTCTCTTGAACCGACGAATCCCATGAATTACGCGATTAGAGGTAAAATATACGAAGAGGCCGGCTCGTGGGACGAAGCTCTAGCCGATTTCAATAAAGCGCTTGAAATCGATCCCAACTGTTTCGCCGCCTATAAATATCGCGGGGTTTATTTCAAGCAATTGGGCGAATGGGACGACTCTTTGAAGGATTTAACGCGCGCGTTGGAGATTAATCCTGACGATCCCGGAACTTACTTTGAACGCGCCGGCGTTTATCGGCAGCAGAACAAGGACGCCGAATATCAAGCGGATCTCGATAAGGTCAACGAATTAGATCCCGGTTTTATGGGCGGTTCGCGTTAGTCGTCGACAATCGAGCAAAGAGAAAATTTATGAGCGAGAGACCGAAATTTGATCCGCTGCGCGCCCCCGTCGCCTGCGTTAAAGGCGTTGGAAAAAGCTTTGCCGACGGACTCGCTCGACTTGGGATTTTTCGCGCGTTTGATCTTCTTTTTTTCTTTCCGCGCGATTACGAGGAAATCTTTCTAAAAAGAACGGTCGACGAGCTTGTCGAGGGAGATGTTCAATCTGTAGTCGGAACGATTGAAGATTACGGCACGAGGCGCACGCGCGTCGGATTGCTGACGACGCTGTTTCTTGCCGTGGGAACTTCGCGCGTTAAAGCCATATGGTTTAAAGTCGACTATATGACGAGGAATTTTCGAGTCGGTCGTCGCCTGATGTTGACCGGAAGTCCTCGGAAAAAGGACGGACTGTGGGAGTTTCACCACCCGAGTTTGAATTATTTTGACGATCCTTCATCTCCTGAAGAACAAAATAATCCGGAGACTGTCGATCTTGAATTGGACGATTTGCGCGTCGCGCCGATCTATCGTCTAACCGACGGAATCACGTCTTATCGAATGCGGCTTTTCATCAAAAACGCGCTTGTCCATTTGCCCGACCTTATTCCGGAAGCGCTTCCCAAAGAACTGATTGAAAAACGCGATCTTGCTCCTATTGCCGACGCGATTCGAAAGATTCATTTTCCCAAGACGTTGGACGAAGCGCAATATGCTCGTAAACGATTTGTTTATCAGGAGTTGCTGGTCTTGCAACTGGCTCTTGCGATTTGCAGAACGCGTCGCCGCGTCAATATGAAGGCTCTTGTTCTGCCTCGTTCGGCGAAAATAGACTCTCGCATTCGCAGTCTCTTTCCTTTTGAATTGACCGAGTCTCAAATAAACGCAATTCGAGAGATTTCGGAAGATTTAGGCAAATCGACGCCGATGAATCGTTTGCTTCAAGGCGACGTCGGGTCGGGAAAGACGGTCGTCGCTATTTACGCGGCTCTTCAAGCGGTCGCCAACGGCGCGCAAGCCGTGTTGATGGCTCCTACCGAAGTATTGGCTCGTCAACACTTGCGCACGCTTCAGAATTACTTGCGCAACAGCTCTGTGAAAATTGTTCCTCTGTTTGGAGGCCAAAAAGCGTCGGAACGCGCGCAGATACTAGAAGAAATACGCGACGGATCCGCTCAGATAATTGTCGGCACGCAAGCTCTTGTGTGCAACGAGATCGAGTTTAACCGTCTTGGTCTTGTCGTTATCGACGAGCAACATAAATTTGGAGTCAAACAGAGAGCGACGCTCAAATCGTCCCCTGATCTGGAGCCGCATTATCTCGTGATGACGGCGACGCCGATTCCGAGAAGTCTGACGATGACTCTGTTTGGCGATCTCGACGTGTCGGTTATGAGGAGTCTTCCTCCCGGACGACGTAAGACGACGACTTCCGTTTTGACCCCGGAGAATCGCGCCAGTTGGTGGCAGTTCGTGCGGGACAGGATCAACGAAGGGCGTCAGGCGTACGTCATTACCGCGCGCGTCGACGACGGTTCCGGTTCCGACGAACAATTTATTTGGGAAGGACGAGAACTTAATAAATTAGAAAACGACGGAACGTTTTCGAGCGATTTTGATTTTTGGAACAATTGGGCCGGGCCTGAAAAAGAACGCGATTTAAATCGGACTCTTCGTCGTGACAGCGACGCGCCGTCTGACGATCAAGAGAAAAATACAGATGAAAACGTCTCGAAGCTGAAGACGGTCTGGTCCGTTTATAAAGAGCTTTCCGAAGGAGAACTCAAGGGATATCGGCTTGGGTTGGTTCACGGTCGAATGACGGCGTCCGAAAAAGAAGAGATCATGCTCGATTTTCGCAGCGGGGCGATCCAGGTTCTTATCGCGACGTCGGTAGTGGAAGTCGGAGTCGACGTTCCCAACGCGACGATCATGACGATTGAAAACGCCGAGCGTTTTGGATTAGCGCAATTGCATCAACTTCGTGGGCGCGTCTCTCGCGGAAAACACCCCGGCTTTTGCGCCGTCGCTCCAACGGAATTTGAAACGGAGACGTCTGTCGCAAACGAACCCGCCGACGCGCCTCGACGTAAAAAAAGAAAGAACGCTAAAAGTAAAAACGAGAACGAGTCGGAAGAGGCGCGCGCGGAGAATAAACGTCGCGCCGAGAGTCTTGCCCGTTTGGAGTTTTTCGCTCAAACGACCGACGGTTTTGAACTTGCGGAAAAAGACTTTTCTCTTCGCGGTCCCGGCGAACTTTTCGGGGCTCGTCAACATGGAGCGGCTTCTTTCCGCATAGCCGATCTTACGCGCGATCGCGCGATTCTAGACGACGCTTGCGAAGACGCGCGCGCGTTAGTCGGCGCGGATCCGGGACTCGCCGATCCGGAACACCAGGCGCTTCGTCGGCAGGTTCTCGTTAAATACGGTCGAGAACTTGATCTTGGGGACGTCGGCTAGTCGACTCTGCCCCTAACGCGACTTTTTTTTGGCGACGCGTTTTGCGGGGACGTCCGTCGAAGTAATATTTTTTTTGAAAAAAAATAATAAACCCCTTGCGGCTTTTGGAAAACAGGCTAGAATTCGCTTTGTTTTTGAGGAGGTTGAGGGGTCTTGTTTTTTGAGATCGCTTCAATTTTCGCAAAATTAGTTCTTTGCGATCAAGTCGATCCAATTCGCTGCCGTCTACGTCCTTTAAGGGCGGGCAGCGTTCGATGGAGCCGAACCTATGCGTTTTTGGGGCGCTTTCTTGCGGTTTCGGTTTGATTGTGGCGGGACGGCGAAACGTCGGGCGGAACGTTAGTGTTTTATTCTTGCCGGCGGCTGTCGCGTGGAAAGGCGTCATATTAGGGAGCATGCTTCGTCTGTTCGTTTGAAGTTTAGTCTTAATTCTTGTGTTTTTCATTTGCGTTTATGAAAATCGGACGTGTCATTCGAAAAAGAGGAGCGCTTTACAACCTCGTCGCCGCAGTTTCTTTGCAGGCGAAACAATTAGAAAAAAGGAAAGATGGATTCTAGGAACAACTATGGCGCGCAAAGCTCGCGCGCGCACGGTCGGGCGTATGGTTCTAACAACGAAATAGAAAACGAAATGGGATCTTCCTCTTCTTACGGGAACTCCGAGTACGATTCCAGGTATTCTGACGCTCAAAGCGGTTATAACGATCGCGTCTATAACGATCGAAACTTCGGCGATCGCGCCTATAACGAACGCAGCGGTTATCGCAGCGGGTCTTATCGTAATCAAGGAGGTTATCGCAGCAACAGTTACGGCGGATACGGATCACAAAACGGTTACGGCAATCAGGGATACGGTTCCCAAAGCAATTACGGCAATCAAAGCCGATATCCGAGAAGAACCGGAAAAAATAGTCCGTTGGCTCCGCGCCGCCCGAAATCTACCGCAAACATTCCTTCCGGCGACGTCAATCCGTTGGATCCCGAATCGTTCTACGAAGTTACCGGCGTTTTAGAACTCCATCCTAACGGATACGGCTTCCTTCGCGATCCGAAAGAGAGCTACGTTCGTCAGACTTCCGATCCTTTTGTTCCCGGCAACGTCATTGAGAAGCTTGGACTGCGCGAAGGCGTCAAGATTAGCGGGCTTGTTCAGCCCGCTCGCGGAAATCAGGGACCTCGCGTGCGCGAGATTCACGATATCGACGGAATCGATCCCGCCAAAGATCCGGAAGCTTATTCGAAGATCGTTCCGTTTGACGAATTAACGCCCGTCACGCCGACCGATTGGCTCCAGCTTGAAACGGGCAAGGACCCCCTTTCCACCCGTGTTATCGACTTGCTTGCGCCCCTTGGCAAAGGTCAGCGCGCGCTTATCGTCGCTCCGCCTCGTTCCGGTAAAACGGTCCTTCTTCAGCAGATTTGCCAGGCGGTTACGATTAACCATCCCGAGGTCGTCGTGATCGTTCTTTTGATCGACGAGCGTCCGGAAGAGGTAACCGATTTCCAACGCGCCGTCAACGCGGAAGTCGTCGCAAGCAGTCTCGACTGCGAATTGGAAAGCCATATTCGGCTCGCTCAATTTGTCACCCAACGTTGCAAACGGCTTACCGAGATGGGCAAAGACGTCTTCTTGCTCCTCGACTCGATTACCCGTCTTGCTCGCGCGTTTAACAAATGGGTGGGGAACACCGGTCGCACGATGACCGGCGGCGTCGACATCAAAGCGATGGACATTCCCAAGAAGATTTTCTCTTCCGCTCGTTCAGTCGAAGGCGCCGGCGCGAAAAAAGGCGGTTCGTTGACGATCGCCGGAACGGCTCTTATCGACACCGGAAGCCGCATGGACGAACTTATCTTCCAGGAATTCAAAGGCACGGGCAACATGGAACTTGTGCTGGATCGTCGTCTTGCCGATCGTCGCATTTGGCCCGCCATCGACATTACAAAGTCGGGAACGCGTCGCGAAGAGCTTCTTTTGCCTCAGAAGAACCTTCATGCTGCGAATTTGATCCGTCGCGGTTTGGCCTCGATGGATTCGATCGAAGCGATGGAGCGTTTAACCTCCAATCTTTCGTCGTACGATACAAACGAAGATTTTTTCACCAGAATGGATCGTCAAAATCAGTATTGATCGTTGGATAGTCTGAACGAACGGCGTCTTTGCCGTCCGTTTAGACCTTTTTAGTAGAGAGTTGATTCTTTCACACGCAAAGGCGTCACAGGAAAATGGGTTCTACTGTTAGAAAAGCGATTGTTCTTGCCGCAGGCAAGGGAACGCGCATGAAGTCCGATCTTCCCAAAGTTCTCTTTCCCGTCTGCGGGAAGCCGATGATCAATTATGTGCTCGACGCTCTCGACGCCGCGAAGATCGACGAGATTTTGGTCGTCGTCGGTTATCAGAAGGATCTTGTTCGTTCGGAAATCGAATCGCGTAAAAACGTAAAATTTGCCGAGCAAAAAGAACTTCTGGGAACCGGACACGCCGTTATGTCGTGTCGCGACTATCTCGAAGGTTTCGACGGGCCCGTTTTTATTATCGCGGGCGACAATCCGATGTTGCAGAGTTCTTCGGTGGACCGCCTCTTTGAAGAATTTGAAAAGAGCGGCGCGTCGTGCGTTTTGGGCACTGTTTACAAGGAGAATCCGTTCGGCATGGGGCGCGTTCTTCGCGACGAACAAGGTAATTTTATCGGAGTCGTCGAAGAAAAAGACGCGACGGACGAACAACGCAAAATTAAAGAGATCAATATCAGCTATTACATTTTCAACACGCCTGATCTTTTGGCGTCGTTGGACAGTATTCGCAACAACAACGCGCAGAAAGAATATTACATAACCGACGTTCCGAAGATTTTACTAGACGCGGGCAAGAAAATCCTGGCTCTTCCCGTTCTGAAAGAAATCGAGTGTCTTGGGGTCAACACCCAGGCGGACGTCGCGGAAGTGGAAAAAGCGATTCAGGCGAACGCGCAACGTTGATCGTCAACGCGCGTCGTTCGCGGGCCCTATACGCCGATCGGTTTATCACCGTTCGGCGTTTTTTTTCGTCGCGACTATTTCTGAGAAAAACGCGTTCTTTTATTCATCTTCTCGTTTTAGCTAACCGATACTTGGAACGGAAAACTCTCGTTTCTCTAAAACGAGCGTCGAAACGGGCGATTTGCGTCGGCAAACGGCGGCGCAAGGGCTTTGAGGAGTAGCTTCTTTGGGGTGTTGCGGAGGTTTTTCCATAAAAACGGCAGATTCATTACAGGATTGCTGGGTGAATCGCCGATACTTTCCCAAACGAACAAATAATAACGCAGAAGCGTGGGGGCGACTCGCCGCGGACGCGTTGCATATCGGTTAAACCGAAACGTTTTTAGGATTGCCGACGACTAAGAATTCGAAGAACGTTTCATATCACGGAGGAGAAACGCGATGCGTAAATTGCTACTGTCGCTGTTGTTGGGGGCGCTGACGCTGAGCTCCGTCGGTTGTGTCTTACCGGCGTATTCCGGCGATCCCGCCAAAAGAACGCAACAGCTCTATAATACGTCTGAAGACTTGCGTCAGTCGGAAGAAACGTGGGAACGCGTCTGGATGATTGATCAGCCCAGCCACATGACCCCGTATCGTACGCACGGCGGGATTACCTGACGCCGGTCGGGCTTAAGGCTCGAGACGTACGCATAGACGTTTTGCGGATCCAGGAAAGGACGCGCGTTTTCGTGACGCGCGTCCTAATTGTGTTTGTCCAAAACGCAGGTGACGCAACAAGGGAACAAAAGTGGAGTAAATGTGAAAAAATTGGAAAAAGTCGATTGACGAAACGGAAAACTCCGCTAGAATGTTCGCATGTCAGGTTGAGGAACTTGCGTCGAAGGCGTGAGATTTGTAATTTGGCAGAATAACTACTTTCGGGGAGTTAGCTCAGTTGGGAGAGCGCGACGTTCGCAATGTCGAGGTCGAGGGTTCGACTCCCTTACTCTCCACTTGACCGGTTAAAGTTTTTTTGACCGGTTTTTTTATGTATGGGCGACTAGCTCAGCTGGTTAGAGCGCCGCTTTCACACGGCGGAGGTCAGCAGTTCGAGTCTGCTGTCGCCCATTGAAAACGCCTTGCGATTGTTTTTGTCGCAGGGCGTTTTCTGTTTCTTATCCGAACGCGCTTGTTATTTGTCGTGTTCGACAAGATAACGAACGATCGCGTCGACGTCGGCTCGGAACGAATGCAGCGAGACGACGCGTTTCGTTTTGCGGTTCATGTAAAGGAACTGTCCGTTCATTCCGCCTTTTCCAAAAGCGTTTCCTTCTTCGTCGAGCGGGTAGAGCTCAAAGGTTCTTTCAAACGCTTCGTCGACAAATTCCTTCGACAGAATCCTTTTGTCATTGTAAACGCCGTCTTGAACGTAGAGTTGACCGAGTTTTGCCATGTCTTCGGTCGAAATATACATGCCCGTCGCTCCGATAGGATATCCTTCGGGATCGGTGGAGAAGGCGTATTCGTCGAATTCGAGCGGTTCGAGTAATTCTCTGATCATAAACTGATTGAGCGGTTCTCCCGTTTTTTCGGAAACGATTCTCGAGGCAAGGTAGAACGTCGCGTCGGTATAGACGTACTTCGTTCCCGGTTCGTTGGGAAGAGGCTGGGATAAAACGATATTGAGGAAATTTCGATCTTTCCATTCGGCGGCTTCGTTTGTGTCGATATCCAGCGCGTCTGTCGCGAACCCCGCGCGATGTCTGATCACGTCGGCGATCGTTACTTTCTTCCAGTTGGGATCGAAGTTTTCAGGAAATTTCTTTTCGAATATTGGATAGACAAGATCGTCGACGTCAAGTTTGCCTTGATCTTGCAAAATACCGATCGCCGTGCAGGTAAAGAGCTTAGCGACGGAGTAAGTGTTATGACAGCGTATTTCGTCGCGAATCACCGCGGTTTCTGAAACGCCGTCGCAGATTTCGCAGATGTTGTAGATTTTTTTTCCGTCGTCGTTGGCGATTTTGACGAGCTCCGGAAGGAAACGTTCATGCTTGATTTCCTGCGCGACGCTTGTCGCGTGAGAGAACGCGACAAGCGTGGCAGCGACGAACGCGAGAATTATTGAAGTTTTCATTGTTGTGAAACCTTGTGAAGTAAATTATTGGTCGGAACGTTGGTTGTTTTTATTCTAAACGAAAGAATTTTGTGTCGCCCAATTTCATCGGGAAGACGAATTTTCCGTCGTCGGAAAGAAGTTTGTCGGTGAAATAGTCGTAAATCTTCTTTTTGCCCTCGGGCGCGGAGAATGTATAGTCTCCGTCGGCCGGGGCATGAAGCAAAACGAACGGACCGTTTGCCCAAACGTTGCACCACAGGTTAGTATAGACCCAGACGCCCGCTTTGGCCGCTTCTCTTCTCAACGCGTGCGTGTCGGTTCCCGAACCGTCGATCCAGAGAATTCGCGCGTTAGTCTTCGTCGCTTGTTCCTGGATTTTCGTTCGTGTTTCCTCGTCAAGCGCTTCGCTATTGAGTATGATCGTGAGTTTAGGCGCGGACACGCGTTCTTCGAGCAGATCGTTGAGTTCGTATTGAGCGTAAGGCGCGCCGAGGAGATCGAGATCCTTGCGAAAATAGTAAATTCCCTTTCCGGAATAGTTTCCGCTTGAAATTTTGAGCATCGACTGTTCGCCCAAGAAGACTCCGACTTCCGGAACGTACGGCGTGGGATTTTCGAGGAAATATCGGTCGAGCTTCTCGAGGGACGACGACGCTTGCCATAACTCGGGAGAATCGTACCAACCCGTCGCGCCAAGATCCATGAGCCAGGTTCCAAGATTACGAAGCGCGCATTCTCCCGAATTGCGCAAAAGAACGTTTATCGAATCGTTCACGTTAGACGTAGGCGAGAATTGTCTGACTCCGTTAGCGTAAGCGAGATACGTTCGCGCGTCGTCCTCATAGAGATAGAGTTTTCCGGCGGCGGAGACGCTTTCGGCATTAAGCATGCAACAACCGCCGGCCCCGAGCTGTCTCTCGTAGTAGGAAAAGGGAGAGCAAATAATATCGACGTCTGGCGAATCAAGCAGACGTTGAAGCGCGTAATGCGCGCTTGCCGCCGGTCCTTTGGCGACGATAGAGAACTCGTAGGAATAGCCGTAGAATAAGACGGAGAGTTTGCGACCGTCGGTCTCTCGCTTGATTGTTTTCGCAATATCCAGTAAAAGATCCGCCATCGCGTCTTGCCAAAACGCGTTGAAATCAAGTAATTTCTGAGATTTGACGATTGGCTTTTCACGCGAATCGTCGCGTTCTTCAACGCTTGGAACTTCCGCCGTTTCAAGGGTAACGTTGGGATCATTCCACGCTTTTCGCAACGCTTCGTCGTTTTTGTATTTAGCGACAAGCCATTGTCGGAAAGCGACGCGATCGGCGTTCGAAAAACCGTGATAGCCCTCGGTCCATGTGTTGGGCGTAAACCATTCGTTGGTGTTTTGACCGGCGGGATGATACCCCGCGATCGAGTCGCCGTATTTTTCTTCAAGATGACGAATCGCCGCCGAGAGCGCGTCGCAAACGGTTTGGCGATATTCCGGAGACGTCGGGGTTGCCCAAAGCCAGCCCTGACCGTCGTAATCCTGGCCCGTTTTTTCCCATTTCGCTTGCGCTTCCGGGTGGGCGGCGAGCCATTTTTTCGTCCCTTGAACGTCCAGTCGCGGAATAAGGAGCGCATTGGGATTTGCTTTAAGGGCGTCGTCGCAAACGCCGTCGAGAAAGGTCCAATCGTAAGAGCCGTCTTCTTGCGGCCAGAGCGGAGCGATGAAAGAAACGAAGTCTACGCCCGCGTTCGCGGCAAGTTCAATTTGACTTTCAAAAACGTTTTTTCCCAACGACGCGATCTGAATGAACGTCGGCGACGAGGGACGATAGAGAGAAACGTTAAGTTTTCTGGTCGCGTCGGCGCGCAAGTCGAATTTAACGACGTACGTCGTTCCCTTTTTGAACGAGAGACGCGCTTTATGGTAAATATGAAAATCGGGCCTTAACTCTTTGGGACAATCGTTAATTCTAACGACAAGCGCGTTTGAATTGTCGGCGCCGGCGTCCTTCTGAATAGCAATTGAAGCAATTTCAACGTTTTGGAAGGTTTCGTGCCAGGATTCCCAGGATTCTGAGAACTCCGTTTCCTTTTCAAACGCATAAGGCCCCGCGACGACCGTTCCCGATTCTTTTTCAGTAATCGACACGTTGTCGATGAAAACGATTCCGGGCCCCGAACCAAAACGAAAATGCAACGTTCCGTCTCCGTCGACCGTTTCCTGGGGTACAAATTCATATTCGTGCGTCTCCCACTCGGAATTGGCGACGACGGACGACGCGTTTTTTATTCCAAAAAAGACGCGCGATCGAACGGGCGTTCCATTGATCGTTATCATAGGAACGCCGTTAAACGTTTTCACTGCGTATTCTTTATTATGTTCAGCCGCAAAAGATTGCGACGCGACGAACGCCATAGAGACGAATAACGCGGCGATGGGAACGCGTTTCGCAAAAGAAAAAAAACTAAGAAACACTGGCTCTCTCCATGATTCAATGTTGCGGCGACCTGTCTTGATCGCGCTTACGCGCAATCGTCGGCTCTTCCGTTCAGGATACCAAACCGATTTTTAAAAGTCAAGCGGGTGGCGAAACGCGCGTCTGGCGCTACAATTGAGGCGAAGTCGGCGCGACGCCGATTATATTGGCCTAGTTTAGACAAGACGATCGGAAGGAAAACAAATTGAAAACGCCTTTACTACGCTTATTGCAAGGCGCGGGGCTTTCCTGCGGCGCGCTGGTCGTCGGCGTTGCGTTCGGTTTGTTTTTGACGCCGTATATGCTGACCTGTCTTGGCGATCGCGCCTATGGCGTCTTCGCTTTGGCGTCTGTGTTCGCCGGTTGGTGCGGATTGCTCGACTTCGGCTTGACGACGACTACGAGCCGTTACATTACGCGATACTACGTCAAAGGGGATCAAGTCGGCGTCAACGAAACCGGTTCGACGGCGATCGTTTTATTTGGCGGAATTTCGGCGCTTGTCTTTTTATTAGCGTGCGGGGCGTTTGGACTTGCGAGTCTTTTCGGCGATCGTTTTGACGAGACGGGGCTTCTTGGCGCCGCTCTTTTTTTTGCTGGCGCTTCTTTCGCCGTTTCCAAAATATCCGACGGCGTTTGCGGCGTGCTCAAAGGCGCGTTGCGTCAAGAACTTACCGGGGGAACCGTTTTTATCTTTCGTATTCTTTTCGGGCTTGTTAATTTCGCGATTCTGTTTTTGGGCGGGCGTTTAATCGCGCTCTTTGTCGGCAATTTAGTTTTGACGATCTTGCAGTTATGCGTTTATATATTGTTGACGCGTCGCGCCGTTCCCTCTTTTCGTTTTTCATTCAGTTCTTTTCGGAAGAAGCGCGTGCGTTCCTTGTTTAGGTACAGTTTTTTCGCATTTTTAGCGCAGGCGGGAGAAATAGCCGTCAATCGAAGCGATCTCATTATTATCGCCGCGCTTATGTCGATGGCTGACGTCGCGCGTTATAACCTTGTCGTCGTAACGCTTGTGAGTTATTTCAATTCGTTTCTCTATGAAACGTCGTCCTGGGAGACTAATTGGTTCGCCCGACTTGCCGCTTTTGAAACGACCGAGGAGGACGCCCTTGAACAGGGAACGTCGCCTCAAACGACGCCCGGACAAGCGCGACTGAGCGACGCGTTTTACGAGTCGCGTTCCGCGATAACTCGCGCTTCAATATACGGATCCGTTTTTATGGCGTTTGGGCTTCTCATGTTTGGACGTCCTTTTATCGAGCGATGGATTGGAGCCGAATATCTTGACGCCTTTCCCGCGCTTGCCCTGTGCGGCGTTGCGGCAGGGCTTTATCGCGGAAGCGCCGAGACAAACGCTCGACTTTTACAAGGCGTCGCGCGACACCGTGTTTTGGCGGTCGGCGCAATGCTTCACGGGTTGTTGAACGTCGCGCTGAGCGTGTTGTTTGTCCGGTTGGGACTGGGACTTTTGGGCGTCGCTCTGGGAACGGTTCTTCCCGGTCTGGCGATTCATTACTTTTGGATTCCTAACGCGACTTGCCGTTTGATTGGAGAAAAGAAGCGCGTTTACTGGGCGCGGCAGATTAAGACGACGGTTGTCGCCGTCGCGGCGACGATTTTGCCCGGCTGGATCGTGTTGCGTTTTGCCGCGCCGGAGTATTGGCGTCTTGCAATTCTTGCCGTCGTTAGTTTTTGTCTTTATGTCGCGACGGTATACGCTTTTGGACTCACTCGCGACGAACGTTTGTCGGCGAAAGCGCTTTTACTTCGTCGTTTTGCGCGGGATAGGGAATAACTGGAAAGAAATGACGTCGAAAACTGCAAAGAATAATCAAGACGATTTGTCGCGGCGCGTCGAAGCGTTTCGAACGGTCTTTCCCGAGTTTGTAATTAAAGACGCGTCCGGCGCGTTGCGTTTGGACGTCGAACGTTTGAAAGAGACGTTTCCCATTTCGGAAAAAAGCGAGTTTATCTGGCCTGGAAAACAAAAGGCGGTTCTTGAGTCTCGACTTGAAACGGCAAAAAAGCTTCGACCATGGCGCGAAGAATCCCGCGACTGGGACAAGACGCGCAACGCGTATATCGAGGGCGACAATCTTGATTTCTTAAAGATCGCGCGGGCCGATCTTGCGGGAAAAGTCGACCTTATTTATATCGATCCGCCGTACAACACCGGAAGCGAGACGTTCGTCTATCGAGACGATTTCTCTAACTCGAAACAGGACGTAAGTTCCAATTGGGCGTCGATGTTTTATTCGCGTCTTTTGCTTGCTCGCGATTTTTTGAAAGATTCGGGCGCTATTTTTGTTTCGATCGACGATCATGAGTACGCAAACGCGGTCAAAATTTTGGACGAAGCGTTTGGTCGAGAGAATTATGTCGCGACGATCGTTTGGGAGATGAAGCGCGAAGCGAAGGGAATACCTCCTAAGTCGATGTGCGTGAGCAATCACGAGTATATTTTATGCTATTCGAAAAACGGTTCGTATCGTTTTATCGGCGATTTTCGCGACGTCGAGGACGGTTTTTCCAATCCGGATTTCGATCCCCGCGGACCTTGGAAACGTCAGTATTTACAACGATTTGGACAGGGTTTTCGAGAGAAGACAATCGTCGATCCCGTCACGGGACGCGCGTATACGTTTGAAACTCCCTACACGCAGGAAAAGTTGAATCGATGGGTTGCCGAAGGACGCGTTATCTTTCCAACTCCTCCTTATAAGTATCCGGCGCGTAAAGAGTTCTTTTGCGAATACGCCAATCCCTACAAACCGATTGTCACGTCGTGGGGCCTGTTTAGCACGAAAGTTGGAAGCGAGAAACTTAAGAGTCTGTTCGACGGAAAGAAAGTCTTCGATTATTCCAAGCCAATCGATCTTCTGACGACGTTGTTGCGTCGCGCGTTGCGTTCCGACGGACTTGTCATGGATTTTTTTGCGGGGAGCGGAACGTTGGGGCACGCCGTCATGGCGTTAAACGCGGAAGACGGAGGCTCGCGTCAGTTTATTTTAGCGCAGACGCCGGAGCCGTGCGGCAAAAAGTCGGTCGCTTATAAACTCGGTTATCGCGATATTAGCGCGATTTGTCGCGAACGACTGCGTCGCGCGGGCGACCTTCTTCTAACCGAAGCCGCCGATCAAAATCTGGACGTCGGTTTTCGCGCGTATCGTATCGAATAAAAAAGCCGATTCCAGGAATCGGCTCGTCGTTTTAGCTTTTGTTTTTAACGCGTTTCATCTCGCGAATCTCGCGTTTTGTTGCGTCGTCGACTCGGAACGACTCGCAAATTTTTTGCAACGCGCGATTAAACGTTGCGTCGTCAAGCGAGTTTTGTTCAAGATAACGCATTGTCGCGTCGGGCTGTTTAATAAACGTTTCGCACAACAGCCACGCGGTCCCCATACTTACGGTATGCTCTTTAATTCCGCGTTTTGCCAAATCTTCGACGCGCTCCAACACTTCGCCGATATAAATTGAATCGACGAAGTTTTTCAGCATTAAGACGACTCCGACGCGCTGATCGTACGTTTTTTTACTGGTCAGACACATCCCGACATAGTCCCAAAGATCGTTTTTTTCAAAGGGTTTAGGCTTGATCGACTGGCACAGCGAATCGCAGACGCACCATGAATCGACAAGCGGCAAAAACGCCGTAATCGCGTCAAGGCGCTTGTCGAAACTTATTTTGAGCTGACCAATGAGAAACGCCGCGGCGATTCTTCCCTCGCAGAAGTCGAGTTTGGAATTTTTTTTCGTCGGGAAGAGAAGACCGTTAAGAAACGGTTCGCCTCCCGCTTTAATCGCTTCTTTAACCGTTTGCCGAACGGCCGTGACGCGCACGCCGAAGACTTCGCACGATTCCTTAGGAAGCGTGCGACGAAAAAAATCGGCGTACCCCGGATCCGCATAGGAACGCAATCTTGCTCGCAGCGAACCAATCGGATTCTGAAGGTCTACCCAGGAGTCGTCGATCCCAATTTGAGACGGAGATTTGGCCATCGTTCGATCATTTCGTTTTCGGTTGCGTGTTGAACAAAATGAACGAGTACATATCGACCGCTTCTTCGACGATTTTCGCAGTCGGCTTGCCGGCGCCGTGCCCTGCCTTCGATTCGATACGAATGAGAATCGGCGAGGAAGGATCGGCGTTCGCCTGAAGCGTTGCTCCGAATTTCATCGAGTGCGCGGGGACGACGCGATCGTCGTGATCGGACGTCATTACGAGCGTGGCGGGATATTTGACGCCTTTTTTGACATTGTGCAAAGGCGAGTATTTCAAGAGATATTCAAACATCTCTTTGCTTTCTTCGCTCGTGCCGTAGTCGGTCGCCCAAGCCCAGCCGATGGTGAATTTGTGGTATCGAAGCATGTCGAGCACGCCGACTTGAGGAACAGCCGCCGCGAATAAGTCGGGACGTTGGGTAAGCGTCGCGCCGACGAGCAAGCCGCCGTTAGAACCTCCGTTAATCGCGAGCGTTTCCGGAGAGGCGTACCCTTCCTGAATTAAGAACTCCGCCGCGGAAATAAAGTCGTCAAAGACGTTTTGTTTTTGGAGTTTCGTGCCCGCCTTGTGCCAATCTTCGCCGTATTCTCCGCCGCCGCGAAGGATAGCGACGGCGTAAACGCCCCCGCGGTCAAGATAAGGGATGCGAACCGGTTTGAATCCCGGCGTCATATTGATGTTAAATCCGCCGTACCCGTACAGAATCGTCGAATTGCGCCCGTCTTTTTTCAGTCCCTTTTTGTAGGAGATAAAAATAGGCGCGCGCGTTCCGTCTTTGCTTTCGTACCAGACGCGTTCGCATACGTAATCGTCTGGATCAAATCCGGCGTCGGGACTCCAATAGAGCGTCGAATCCCTCGTTTTTAAATCAAATCGATAGACGGTCGACGGGCAGGTGATCGACGTAAAGTTGTAGAAGAGTTCGTCGTCCCCTTTGTTGCCGGAAAAACCGACGACGCCCAGCCCCGGCAATTCGAGAACGCCTTGATTGACGCCTTCGTAGTCGTAGAACACGCATTCGTGGGCGGCGTCTTTGAGGCGCACCGCCAGTAATTGATCGCCGACGGCGTACGCTTTTTCAAGAAGGACGTCTGATTCCGGCAAGACGTCTTTCCAGTTTTCCGGCGCGGGATTAGTCGAATCGACGACGACAAGTCGACGGTTCGACGCCTGGAAATCGGTCAAAAGGTAGAACTTGTCGTCGCGCGCGGTAACTACGTTCGTTTCCGCGTCGAAATCGGGGTAGAGCGTCTTGAATTCAAGGTTGGAGTAATCGTCTTTTCCACGAAGATCGGCGAAAAGAATTCTCGCGCCGTAGGTCGATTCCGTTTGACTGACAAAGAGCCAGTTTTCGTCGTCGTCGACCTCGGCTCCGCAATTGCGAGACGGATTGTCGACGTCTCTGAAGACAAGGACGTCTTTATCTTGAGGATCGCCGACCTTATGATAATAAATCTTTTGATCTTCGTTTTTAGCGGTTAATTCCTGACCCTCCGGAGGCGCGTCGTAACGACTGTAGAAGAATCCGTCGCCGACCCACGAGATCGACGTGAATTTCGCCCATTTGATCGCGTCGGAAGTTCGTTCGCCCGATTCAATATCGACGACAAAAATATCGCGCCAGTCGGAACCGCTTGTCGACGTGGCGAACGCGGCGTATTTTCCGTCTTTGGAAACGGCCATGTCGGAAAGCGCGACTGTTCCGTCGTCGGAAAGTTTATTTGGATCAATCAGGAGCGTTTCTTCGCCGTCCAGAGACGTTTTATAATATTGAACCGATTGGTTTTGTAAGCCGGAATTTTTGGAAAAGAAATAACGACCGCCGCGCTTCCAGGGAGTTCCCTGTTTGGCGTAGTCGTATCTTTCGGTCATCTCTTTACGCAGTTCGTCTCGGAACGGGATTTGCGCCAGATAGTTTTGCGTCAGAGCGTTTTCTTCTTCGATCCATTTCGTCAGTTCCGGAGTTTTTTCCGTTTCCATCCATCGATAAGGATCTGCGACTTTAACGCCAAAATAATCGTCGATTTGTTCGCAAGTTTGCGTTTGCGGATACTTGTATTGTGTTTGCGCTTGCGCGTTCGAATACGTCAAAAATCCAACTGCCGAGAGAGCCGTCAGACCGAACGTTTTCATAATGTTTAAAGTTCTGTTTAACATCGTCGTAAATCCTTAGTTAGAGCTTTAATTTACGCAAAATTTTTGACAAAAGAGGGAAGAGCCGTTTCGAAGTCGACTCCGTATCGGCGCGACTCCGGATTGTCGAGCGTCGCTTGAATCGACTCGGCGACAAAGTCTGCGGCGATTGCAAAAGCGTCGCGCAACGAGCGTTCGCGAATGAGCGCGGCAAGCGCGGCGCTGGCGAAGACGTCGCCCGTCCCGTGATAGCGTCCTTCGAGTTCGTCGCGGAAATACGAGAATTTTCGGCCAGTACGCGAATCGATTCCAACGACTCCAAGTTGACCTTTTTCGAAAGAGACGCCGGTCAATACGGCGACTTTTGCGCCTAGTCCGAGTAACTGTTCGAGCAAATCGTCGATATATTTTTCGTCGTATCCTGTTTCAACGTAGGGCATATGGAGCATGAACGAGGCTTCTGTCAAATTGGGAACGATTACGTCTGCTTTTGAACAAAAAGACGCCATACGATCGGCGAACGCCTGGTCGAAACCGACGTATAATTTCCCCGCGTCCCCCATAACGGGATCGACAAAGATCAGGTTGTCGTCCGTTTTAAAGTCGTCGATTAGTTTTTCGACGAGATCGATTTGTTCGAACGATCCGAGATACCCCGTATATATTGCGTCGAAGGATATCCTTTCCTTGAGCCAGTGGGCTTCGATCGGCGCGATTTCTTTGGTTAAATCGCAGAACGTGAAACCCTGAAATTGAGTGTGCGTCGAAAGTACGGCGGTCGGCAGAACGCAGGTCTCAATTTGCGCGGCGGAAACGATCGGCAAAGCGACGGTTAACGAGCATTTTCCGACGCAGGAAATATCTTGGATAGTCAAAATTCGTTTCATCAATATAACTCCGAATGGTTGGTAAAGCGTCGACGTTCCACCCTATTATAACGTCTTCGCGCCGCCGCGACATATTCCCCTTGACCTTTTCGCCAAATAAAACGGCGAACCTAGCGTTTCGTTGACTCTTTAGGTTGACGCGCGCTTCCGGTTCTATATACTTGTATTAACCTTGGACGCGGCGCGTTTTCGCGCTTTTTTTAACCGTAAGGAAGATATTATGCATATTCCCGACAATTACCTCAGCGTTTCGACATGCGCTCTCCTTGCCGCGGCGACCGTCCCTGTTTGGGTTAGTTCGATTAAGAAAGTCAAACGGGATTTTCCGCGCGAGCGCTTTTCCGCGTTAGGCGTCGCGTCGGCGTTTTCGTTTTTGGCGATGATGTTCAATATACCTTTGCCGGGAGGAACGACCGGACACGCCGTCGGGGGCGTTGTTCTTGCGGCTCTCCTTGGTCCGGAGGCGGCGTGTTTGGCGTTGACGATCGCGCTTTTGATTCAAGCGCTTCTTTTCGGCGACGGCGGCGTCTTAGCGTTTGGCGCAAACGCGTTTAATATGGCCTTTATCTTGCCGTTTAGCGGTTATTACGCGTTTGTCTTTTTGCGCAAATTGTTTGCGGGTTTTTCTAAAAAGACGACGTCTCAGCGCCCGCTTTTTTCCGATTACGTCGCGTTAGCGATCGCGTCTTATTTGGGTTTGAATCTCGCGGCTCTGGCGGCGGCGATCGAGTTCGGCGTTCAACCGCTGTTCTTTACCGACGCGTCAGGCCAGGCCCTTTATTGTCCTTATCCTCTCAGCGTCGCGATACCCGCGATGGCGGTTGGACATCTTACGCTTTTTGGCGCCGCCGAAGTGATTTTTTCACTTGCCGTTTACGCGTTTGTTCATAAAACCGCGCCCAGTTTTGCCGTCGACGAAACGGCTTTTACGCCCGATTCTTCCGAAGATTCCGGCAAAGAATTGAAATCGAAACGTCGTTCTCGATGGGGCGCGCTTTATCTGGCGCTTGCGATTTTGGTCGCCGCGTCCCCGTTGGGATTATTAGCTGAGGGAACAGCGTGGGGCGAGTGGGGAGCCGACGAAATCGCCGAAACGACCGTCGACGGTCAGGCGCTTGGATACACGCCCGAGGCGATGGCGTCGGGATTTCAGTGGTCGGCGCCTATTCCGGATTATTCGGCGACGGGATTGCCCGACTGGTTCGCGTACATTTTGTCGGCGATCGCAGGAGTCGCGCTTTCCGTGATCCTTTTCAAATTGGGAACGGCGTTTATCGGGAACAAAGCGACGGTTTAGCATGAAGGAAGCGCCTGTTCCGCAATGGCTTCTGCAAGAGGATCGAATTGAGCCTCCGCGCGATCGCGACGTTTTTCTTCGCAGAAGCGCCGACGCGTTAAAATACGCGTTGTCGAAGGCAAGACGCGTCGACGAACGAAATCGAAGTCGGATCGCGTTTTCAACCCAAATTAAGTTGGCGTTGACGCTGACGCTTATTTTATTGGTTTCCGCGTCGCGCAACTTTGCGTTTGTCGAGATTGTCGGCGCGGCGATTCTTGTTCTTTTGGCGTCGTACGAACCCAGGAAACTGACGCGCGTTTTGACGCTTCCCGTCCAGGCGGTTCTTTTGTCGATTCTCATTCTGGCGCCGTCGCTTTTTTGGGGGCAGACGCGTGCGCTTGTTACAATTCCCTACAAAACTTTTATTTCAACGACCGCGCTTTCGATCCTTGCGTATTCGACGAACTGGAATCGTTTTACGTGCGCGTTTAAATCGTTTGGCGTTCCCGACGCGGCTCTTTTTATCTTTGACTTAACGCTTAAATACGTCGTCGTTTTATGCGACGTTTGTCTGGAAACGCTCGAGGCGGTTCGACTGCGTTCCGTCGGTCGCAATCGACGCAAAGCGCAAACGCTCGGCGGGATCGTTGGCGTCGCGTTTTTACGCGCGGAAAAGTCGGCGCAGGAACAATTTGACGCGATGACTTGTCGGTGTTTTTCGGGAAAATACCGTCGATTTAAAGCGCCGTTGCGGTCAATCGACTGGCTTGGCGCGGCTCTTTGCGCGAGTCTTTGGGGGCTTTTTGTTTATTTGGAGTTTGCGGTCTGATGTTCGAACTAATTAACGCGTCTTATGAATACGTCGGCGGCGTTTGCGCGTTAAACGACGTTTCGCTTCACATTTCCGAAGGTTCCGCCGTTGCGTTGACGGGCGAGAACGGGTGCGGTAAGACGACGTTGCTGCGCGTTCTTAATGGACTGATCTTTCCGACGAAGGGAGAATACCGTTTTTCCGGCGAAAGAATCGACAAGCAAGTTCTTAAAAACGCACAATTTGCAAAACAATTTCATCGACGCGTCGGGTACGTCTTTCAAAACGTCGATTCGCAGCTTTTTTGCGGCAGCGTTGAAGATGAAATCGCTTTTGGTCCCAGACAGCTTGATCTTTCGGAAGAAGAATGCAAACGTCGCGTCGACGATTGCCTCGCGCTTTTGGGAATAGAATCGTTGCGAACGCGCGCGCCGTACGCGACTTCCGGCGGAGAGAAGCGAAAGATTGCGTTTGCGAGCGTTTTGTCTCTTAATCCGGACGCGATTGTTATGGACGAGCCGCTCGCCGGACTTGACGCGGC
>JAFZNK010000017.1 GCA_017550965.1 Thermoguttaceae bacterium | reverse complement strand
ATGGCTACTGCTACGCGGCGTAAAAAGCGCTATTCAAGAGGCGCGCGAGAAGTCAAAATAAAATTAGACGCTAGACGAAATAATCGACTAGCGTCTGGAAAAGTGCGAAGATAATCGAGAAAACGCGTTATAACGCGCGTTCAAGATAAGTCGTCTTTGGTTTGCTAGCGTTCAACTTTGTTCAATCGGAGAAAGTTGGACGCTATTTTCTTTTTTGGCTTAACGGCGCGGCAAGCCGTTGGGAAACGCGTTAAAGGGTTCGACCTTTAACGCGTTATTGCTATTTGTCGGCGTTCGTCGTTTCGTCTGATTCTTTCTTCTGATTCTGGAAACGAGGGACGAAATATCCCGCCGCAATTCCGATCATGACGTAGTTAAGCCAAGAAGGCAACTTAGCGTCCTCGCCCGCCGTAAAAGCGCCCAAGATTCCAAACGCGGCAATAAGCGCCACAACGACGAGAGCGTCGTACCAACGAAGGTTAATATTCATAACATATCCTCCGATATTCTGTCTTAAATTACGCGCGTCGACTTTCCAGACGTACTCGCAATGAAAAGGTCGACGCGCCGTTCAGGAGCGTAAGACGCGACGCCAAAGACCTTCTTTGGATTGCGTCCCGCAATTGACTCTTTTCGCCCTTACAGAGCGCCGGCGGAGGTTTTATCCGGAAAATATTTTTAAAAATATCATTGTGGGGCGAATGTTAAAATGGGTAAGACAGCCTTAAGTCTTAAACTGCGATAGAATGAACTCTTCGGAATTTCAAAGCCTTTTGGGCGTCGACCAGAATCGTTCTCTTGCGATTGTCGACGTTGCGTTCGTTAAAACCGTTATAATGAATTGTATTCTCCGTGCCATTGCGCCAAAAAACACGCAATCGCTTGACCTCGTTCTTTCCCGCCCTTACAATCAACAGCGGACATTACCCCCCGCGCGCGGCGCGCGGAGGACACTTCAGAGGAGGCGCGCAACCATGGCGTACGAAGACACAATCACGCCCCGAAGACTGCCGGACGGGACGGTTGAAATTGCGAAATATCACGAGATCTCGAACGGGATACTCGACGGACCGTTGACGATACCGGACGTTATCAATGGGAACAAGGTTGTAAGCGTCGGCGCTCGTGCGTTTGAGAACTGTCTTTCGATCGGCGCGATTCGGTTGCCGGCGAGCGTTCGTTCGATCGGCGAGGCTGCCTTTAGCGGCTGCCGTCGCCTGAGATCGATCGACGCGCCCGGGGACAATCTTGCGACGATTTCGGCGTCGGCGTTCGCTGACTGCTCGGCGCTCAAGAATGTCGAACTCGGTCGCCCCTCTGAAATAGGCGAGCGCGCGTTTGAAAACTGTCGGTCGCTTACGGAGATCTTATTTGCGACGGAGGCGAGGACGATCGGCGCGGGCGCGTTCTCCAACTGTACGGCGCTTGAAGAGGCGCGCCTGCGCGGAGTTGAAGAGATCGAGCCGGGCGCCTTCAACCGTTGCGCGAATATGTGCAGGATCAAGCTCCCTTCGCAACTTCGCGCGATCCGCCGTTGCGCCTTTACGGGTTGCGTTGCGCTTGCCGAGCTAGAACTTCCCAGTTCGCTTGAGGAGATCGACGCGCGCGCCTTTGAAGGCTGTCTAGCGCTCGGCGCCCT
>JAFZNK010000167.1 GCA_017550965.1 Thermoguttaceae bacterium | reverse complement strand
GTACGCCGACAGCGTATTGTACGCGACGAGCGCGCCGCCGTGCGAGCCGATCAGGCTCGCGTCGAGCGCCGTTATCACGTTCTCGAGCGTTACGACGGTCGCGTGCCCGGTCGTAAAGAGATCGGTCCCTTCGTTATTAACGATCGTCGCGTTTACGATCTCAACTTGCGCGCCGCTGCGCGCTATGACGCCGTAGCGACCAGTATTCTCCGCTACGAGCGTATTGGCGAGCGTCGCCGCGCCGCCGGTCGCCGCAATCGCGCCGTTCGGTCCCGCGTTACCCGTTACGACCGACCGGTCCATTGCGAGTTCGGACGCAAAGACCGCGCCGCCGTAGCGCGTCGCGCTATTGTTCGTAAAGCTCGAGTCGGTTACGACGACCGTCGAACCTTGCGCCTTGCTCGTCTGCTCGTTCGCGTAGATCGCGCCGCCGTCGAGCGCCGCGACGTTCCCCGCGAACGAACTGGTCGCCACGACGATCGTCGTATTCGCGTTCGCCGTAATCGCGCCGCCCGAGAATTTCGTCGCGTTCGACGTAAAGCTCGCGTTCGCGATCGTAACGACCGACGAGTCGCGCGCATAGAGCGCGCCGCCGCCGTAGCTGCCGCCGTTCGCCGCGTTCGCGTCGAACGTCGCGCCCGAGATCGTAAGGTCGACGCCCGTCGCGTAGATCGCGCCGCCGCCGATCGTCGCGACGTTCTCGCTAAACTTGTAGTCGCTAATCGTCGCTTCCACCTTGCTCAGATAGAGCGCGCCGCCCAGCTTCCCGCTCGCCTTATTACCCGTCGCGGTTACGTTCGTAAAGCTCGCGCTTGCCGCCGTCTCCACGATAACCGCGCCGCCGCTCTTCGCGACAGCTTCGTTATTCGTCAAAACGACGTTCTCCATAACGAGCGAGCCGCCGTTCACGCTCACTGCGCCGCCGCGTTCCGCCGCGACGTTGTTCTCGAACGTCGCGTTCGTTATCGTCACGTTCGCGTTGATCGCGTCGATTCCTGCGCCGTCCTGGCGAATCTTATTCGCGTACGTTCCTTCAATCGCGTCCGCGTACGCCGACGTCGAACCGTTCTGGATCGTTAGGCCGTTGAACGTTACGTCGAGCGCAACTTCCCCCTCGCCCGTCTCCGCGTCGAATTCGCCCGCGACGTAGAAGACGCGCGACCGGCCCGCCGCGTCGAGCGTAATCGCGCTCGCGCCGTCGATCGTCATGGACTCGGAGATTGTGATCTGGCCGTTTTCGAGCGTTATCGTTCCTGCCAAGCCTTCCGCGAAAGTAATCGTCGCGCCTTCCGCCTGCGCGAAGTAGACTTCGACCGCTTCGCGCAGCGAAATGAGATCGTCTTCCGGATCCACGACGTCGTCGAGCGTCGTTACAACGATCGACGGAGCTTCGACTCGCGTTTCAATTGCGCCGAGATCGACGGAACGACCGAGAACGCGCTTCAAGCCGACCATATCGTTATAGCTCGCCTCGTTCGGCGCGTAGGTTTCGTACGCGCCGGAATCGACGAAATGATCCTGAATGCGACCGTCGCCCGCAAGATCATACTGCGCGCCAACGGGACCGTAACCGTTCGCAAGAGTAACGTACGCGTTCTCGCCCGCGTTGACCGCAACGGAGTCGGCGGCGAGCGAATACGGCGCGTCGGGCTCGCCGGAGAAGAGCTTCTCGCCCCCGTACGCGTAGTTGACGACGCCTTCCGCGTTCTTATTCGTCCAGTCGGTAAAGGCTGAGAGCGTATTGTACGCCGTCGCGGTCGCAACGCGCGAACCAACGCTTCCGATCTGAATCGCGCCGTCCGTTAGACCGACGATCGAATTGTACGACGTTAGCGTCGCGCCGTACGCGTAGACGTCGACGACCGTCGTCTCAAACTCCGGCGTCTCGTCGTGCATATGACCCTCGCAATGGCAGTAAACGCATTCGCAACCGCATTGGCAACGTTCGTCGACCGGTTCCGGCGCGGCGACGTTCTCGACGATCGTCGAGTTGTAGAGGTCGACGATCGCGCCGCGTAGCGCGACGAGTCCGCCGTAGACGGTCCCGTCCGCCGTCGGAGTCGCGTCGTTCTCGACGACGAGCGTGTTCGTGAGGCGCGCGCGACTTACGACGACGATCGCGCCGCCGAGCGCCTCTTGCGCGCCCGCGCCGGTCGCAACGTTGCCGCTGATCGTCGCGCGGTTCGCGTAGAGATTGATCGCGTAAATACCGCCGCCGATTACCGCCGTATTGTCGCTGATCGTCGCGTCGTCGATATAGACGGCGCCGTTCGGCGCGCTAATGCCGCCGCCGTAACCGCTCGTATTCGCATTGTGCGCGACGACAGAGCCGTTGTTGAGGCGAATCGCCGTATTCAACTTGCCGACGATTCCCGCGCCGCCGACCGTATAGGTTACGCTCGAATCGTTCAGAACGACGTTCGACCCTTCGCTCAGCTCGATTCCCGCGCCGTAGCCTTGCGTTACGTCGAGCGCGTTGAGCGTTAAGCTCGGCGCGTTCGTCGCGAATCCTTCGATTATGAAGACTCGCGACTCTTCGTTCGCGCTTACGGTCATTCTCTCGTCCCACTCCGAATCGGCGATCTTAACGCTCGTCGCGTCGATCGTCATGGAGTCCTTAACGGTTATCTCTTTGCCGTCGAGCGTAATGACATTGTACGGATCCGGTTCGTACTCAAAGCCTTCGAGATCGTCGTGATCTTCGAGCCACGCTTCTTGCGCTTCTTCGAGCTTCGCCTCGTAGTAGTCGGCGAAATCGAACGTAATCGTCAGACCGCCGGCCGCTTCGTAGTAGCGCGCTTCCACGTCGATCGAGCCGTCTTCGAGCTCGCGATAGTGGAAGTAGACTTCCGACGCTTCGCGTAGCGAAATCCAGCCGTCGTACGGATCAACGACGTCGTCGAGCGTCGTGACCACGATCGAAGGACGCTCGAATCCGTTCTCGTACCCGTCTTCTTTATAGCCCGATTCGTACGCGCCCAGATCGACGACGCCCGCGACGTACCCGCTCGTACTGTATTCGTCCGCAACGCGGGCGTTTCCGACGACGTCGTACTGCTCGCCTTCTGCGCCGTAGCCGTTCGCGGGCGTTACGTACTCGTTATTGCCAGCGTTCACCGCGAGGTCGTTCGGGACGAGCGCGAACGGGATCTTCGCGTCGTTCGCGGCGTATTTCGAGAAGCCGACGAAGATCGTCGAGCCGTCGTACGCAATATTCGTCTCGCCAGCGTTGACGACGTCCGCGTCCGCCGAGAGCGTATATTCCGCTTTCAGCGTACCGCGACGGTCGACGACGACGCGATCCGTCGAATTCTCGGAGGTTCCGTTTTCAACGCCAACGATCGTGTTGTACAGTGAAACGGCCGCGCCGGAAGTTACGTACAGATCTGCCGCGTCGGTCAGTTCGGGATCGAGCGCGCCGTTGTCGACGAGCGTGCCGTTATACACGTCGACGATCGAGTTGCGTAGCGCCACGACGCCCGATATGCCCGTCTCCGATCTATTCGCAGCAACGAGCGCATTCGTCAGGCGACCGCGCGAAACGACCACGATCGCGCCGACGCCGTTTCCAGTATCGTCGAACGCATAGTTATTGACGAACTGCGAGTTCGAAACGTACAGGTTCGCCGCGTAGACCGCGCCCGCCGTGCCGGCGCCGTTCATATTAAAGATCGAGTCGGCAATATAGACCGCGCCGTTTCCAGAGCTCACGCCGCCGCCAAAAGCGCCGTTAAATTCGCCGTTCGCGGCGTTGTTGTCGTTATTATAGACGGTTACGCCGTTCAGATAGATCGCCGTATTAAGCGCGCCTTGGACGCCCGCGCCGCCCTTCGTATGGGTTACCGCGCCGCCGTTCATAACGAGGTTCGCGCCTTCGCTCAGAACGATTCCGCCGCCCTGGCCGTGCGTCGCCGTTATCTCGTTAAGCGTGAGGCTCGGCGCGTTCGTCGCCGTACCTTCAATTACGAAGACTTCGGACTCCTTGACTGCGTCGACCGTTACGCCGGTCGCGTAGATCGCGCGCGGCTCCGCGAGAATATGGCGCTTGCCGGTTATCGTTCTAGTTACGGATATTAGTTCGCCCTCTTCTTGGGGGGCAGAAATTCGATCGATCGACTCGCACGTCTCGTGATCGTAGACGTCGATCGTAACGTCGATCATTCTATGAACGCTTTCCGTAACTTCAGTCTCAACATCTTCGATCGGATCGTAGAAGCCAAGTTTGACCTGCGTCGCGTCGATCGTCATGGAGTCGGCGACCGTAATCGCGCGCGCATACGCGAGCGCAATCGTCTGCTCTCTCGCAATGAACGACGCGAGCTCGGCCTCCGTCATTTTGCTGATTTCAGCGTCGTACGACTTACTGCCGGATATCGTCCTAAACTTGCCAGCGTAGTAGTCGGACAGATCGAAGGTTACGACGTTCTCGTAGTCCGTCGAGACGGCCATGTCCTTATAGGTTCGGCCTGGGACGGTAAAGTAGACCTCAACCGCTTCGCGGAGCGAAATCATGCCGTCGGTCGGGTCGACGATATCGTCGAGCGTCGTTACGATAATCGACGGG